>NZ_QTNH01000020.1:0-79677 GCF_003603515.1 Bacteroides sp. AM32-11AC
ATTCGCTGCTGATGCAGCATGAAATTTAACGAAGTATTGTTTTATACTCAAAGCCCAGACTTTCCCAAGCCCGGGCTTTGTTGTTTCCTAAAGTTTTCGTACCTTTAGGCATAAGTTTAAAGTTATGGCAAAGATACACTTTCGTCCTTACACTCCCAACCAAACGGTTCTTTTTCCTCAAAGAATCGATGAGGATATTGCACCGGATGCTCCGGTCCGCATAGTCAATGCGATTGTCGACAGTCTGGATCTTGATAATTTCAGGAGGCTTTACAAGGAAACCGGCCGCTGCCCTTACCATCCCAAAATGATGCTCAAGGCTATTCTCTATGCTTACATGAACAATGTCTACTCTTGCCGCAAGATAGAGCAATTGTTGTTGCGTGACATCCATTACATCTGGCTTGCCGGTTATGAGAAGCCTGATTTCATCACCATCAACCGCTTCCGCAACCGCGTAAAGGATGAGATCAACAACGTCTTCACCCAGTTGGTCCTCATCCTTGCCGACAAAGGCTTTATCAGCCTTGACGTGGAATATGTCGATGGCACGAAGATAGAGTCCAAGGCCAACAAATACACTTTTGTCTGGCGCAAGAGCGTTGAGAGGAACCGGGCAAAACTGATGGACAGGATACGCGTCCTTTTGGAGCAGGTGGATGAGTCCATTGCGCAAGAGAACGCCCCTCAAGACACACCTGTGGAATTTACCCCGGCCATGCTTTCTGAAATAGTGGATGAACTCAAGAATGCCTTGGACCGTGAGCCTGCTCCGGTCAACAAGGAACAGAAGAAGGCCCGCGGTGAAAAGCGGAAAAGGATAAAGGAACTTGAGGCTCATCGCGAGAAGCTGGCTGAATACGAAAAACATCTGGAGATACTGGGGGAACGCAACTCTTATTCCAAGACAGACCATGACGCCACCTTCATGCGCATGAAGGAGGATGCCATGAACAACGGACAGACCAAACCCGGATACAACCTGCAGATAGCCACAGAGGACCAGTTCATTACCGACTTCGCCCTCTTCCCCAACCCGACAGACACACTTACGCTCATCCCTTTCTTCCATTCATTCAGGAAACGCTATGGCAGGCTTCCCGGCACAGGTGTGGCGGATGCCGGTTATGGTTCGGAAGAAAACTACAGGTTCATGCGGGAGAACGGGATAGAGGCCTTCGTCAAATACAACTTCTTCCATAAAGAGCAACGTCCCCGTTATGTTCCCGATCCATTCCATGCGGAGAGCCTCCATTACAATGCGGAAGGGGATTATTACGTTTGCCCCATGGGACAGCACATGACCCGCATAGGAACCAAACGCGGCAAGACAGCCAGCGGGTATATCACTGAAAGTGCTCGGTACCAGGCACAAAGATGTGAAGGGTGTCCTCTGCGTGGCGGTTGCTTTAAAGCCCGGAGGAATCGCATCATCGAAGTGAACCACCGGTTGAACCAATATAAAAGGAAGGCGCGTGAAAGGTTGACTTCGGAAGAAGGGGTCAAGCACAGGGGAAAGCGGTGCATAGAACCTGAGGCCGTATTCGGACAGATGAAATACAACATGGCGTACCGCCGTTTCCGACATATTGGGAAAGACAAGGTCACAATGGATTTTGCCTTCTTTGCCATTGCCTTTGACATCAAGAAAATGTGCGCAAAAATAGCAAAAGAAGCTTCTAAGCTACCCCTTGACCGAATTTGTAGGGGAAACACACGCTTAAGAACAATTTATGGGATGAATTGGGAGTTTTTAAAATCGCCGATGCGGGAAATGGCTGCATAGACAAACTGCCGAACTGTATCTGATATGAAAAGAGGATGTGCCTGTTTTGACACACCCTCATTTATCTTGTATTTATTTTTTTCCTGCCCAATAAACTCCCCCCAATATCAGTATCGCCCCCATCAAAGCAACTATAGTAAGCTGTTCGCCAAGCAGAAAAGCAGAACCTACCAGAGTGAAGAGAGGATTCAGATAAATATAGTTGGAAGCTCTTATCGTTCCCAGCTGTTTTAATACTACGTTCCAGACTACAAAACAAATCAAGGAAGCCAATACACCCAGGAAAAGTAAATTGAACAGAATAGCCGGCTCGAGAAGACGGGCAATGTCGAAATTCCAGGGATGAATCAGAAATGCAGGAAGAATAGTCAATACTCCATAAAAAAATATCTTACGGGTAATGAAAGTTATACCATAACAATTGGACATTTTTCTCATTATCAAGCTATAGAATGCCCAGGAAAAAGCAGCAAGCAAAGTAAGGAAATCACCTAAAGGAGAAATCTCCAATACAAAACTACCATTATAAACCACCAATGCCACACCAACCAACGCCAGCAAAGAACCAGCCATCAATCCACGGGTGGCCTTCTCCTTTTTATAAATCCACAAAGAAAGAATGGTGGTGAGCAACGGAGCCGTACAGACAATAAACGACACATTCGTCGCCAATGTAATCTCCAAAGCTGTATTTTCTGTAAAAAAGTAGAATGAACCGCCTGTCATGCCTCCTAAAAACATCCAAAATTCATCTTTCCAATTGTCGGCAAACAGTTTTCGGGGAGAAATAAGCCAAATGCCCATATAAGCTATCAGGAAACGAAGCAAGAATATTTCCTGCGGAGAAAGACCGTGCCCAATCAATACTTTCGTTGAAATAAAGGTCAGCCCCCAAATACCTACCGTAAGGACGGCAACAAGATGATAAGTATAATTTTTCATTGCGTTCATACACTTCCGACAAGTCGCACAAATATACGTACTTTCTTTTTTCAATACAATGAAACCAACCATAAATAATGTTCAGGGAGGATTTACTAAAACTCGAAGGAAGATTTACTAAAACGGGAGGAAAGATTTAGTAAATCTTCCTTCGAGTTTTAGTAAATCTTTAAACCCCTTATTAGAAGCCTATTGAACGAACTCTCATTTATCGGCAGAATAATAAACAACAATCTGCCGAATACACAGACAAAAAACACAAAAGATGAAATCTTCCCAGACTTCATCCTTCGCTATATCCTAAAAATCTTTTAGTAAATATCCTATTGAATTAATTTAGCTATTATTTGTATTACAAACAAAAAATTAGTTTTAAAAGCACATCACAAATGTAAGTAATAAAAAGTGAATTATCAAGTCTTTGCCATTGTTTTTTATGTTACTTCGCTACAAATCTGAAAATAAACCCGTAACTTTGCACCGATATTAACCGAATACTAACCGGTTTTAACCATTGAATAAACAATGTTTTCAACAAAATATTAATAAGTACCACTATGGAATACAATTTCAGGGAAATTGAAAAGAAATGGCAGAAAAGGTGGGTGGAAAACAAAACCTACCAAGTGACGGAAGACGAAACGAAAAAAAAATTCTATGTACTGAACATGTTCCCCTACCCCTCCGGTGCGGGATTGCATGTAGGTCATCCGCTGGGATATATTGCTTCGGATATTTACGCCCGCTACAAACGACTGCAAGGTTTCAATGTACTGAATCCCATGGGATATGACGCTTACGGACTTCCAGCAGAACAATATGCCATACAAACGGGACAGCACCCTGCAATTACGACCGTCAACAATATCAACCGATACCGTGAACAGTTGGATAAGATAGGTTTCTCTTTCGACTGGAACCGCGAAATCCGTACCTGCGAACCGGAATATTACCATTGGACCCAATGGGCATTCCAAAAGATGTTCAACAGCTACTACTGCAACGATGAAAAGCAGGCACGTCCCATCCAGGAACTGATTGAAGCATTCAGCCAAACCGGTACCGAAGGAATAAACGTGGCTTGCAGCGAAGAACTGAGTTTCACCGCCGCAGAGTGGAATGCCAAGAGCGAAAAGGAACAACAGGAAATCCTGATGAACTACCGTATAGCCTATCTGGGCGAGACGATGGTAAACTGGTGCCCTCAGCTGGGAACCGTACTTGCCAACGATGAAGTGGTGGACGGCGTAAGCGAACGAGGCGGCTTCCCCGTCATTCAAAAGAAGATGCGTCAATGGTGTCTCCGTGTATCTGCCTATGCACAACGCTTGCTGGACGGACTCGATACCATCGACTGGACCGAATCCCTGAAAGAAACCCAAAAGAACTGGATAGGACGCAGCGAAGGCGCTGAAATAGAATTCAAGGTAAAAGACAGCGATTTGGAATTCACTATCTTCACCACCCGTGCAGATACCATGTTCGGCGTCACCTTCATGGTATTGGCTCCCGAAAGCGAACTGGTACAGCAACTTACCACCGACACACAGAAAGATGAAGTAAACGCTTATCTGGAACGCACCAAGAAACGTACCGAACGCGAACGTATTGCCGACCGTAGCGTTACCGGTGTATTCTCCGGAAGCTATGCCATCAATCCCTTTACCGGTGAGGCAGTTCCCATCTGGATAAGCGACTATGTACTTGCAGGATACGGTACGGGTGCCATCATGGCTGTGCCTGCGCACGACAGCCGTGACTATGCTTTTGCCAAGCACTTCGGTCTCGAAATTCGTCCGTTGGTAGAAGGCTGCGATGTAAGCGAAGAGAGCTTCGATGCCAAGGAAGGCATTGTATGCAACTCTCCACGCGAAGGCGTTACTCCCTATTGCGACCTCTCACTGAACGGGCTGACCATCAAGGAAGCGATTGCCGCTACCAAGAAATATGTGAAAGAGCATAACTTGGGACGTGTAAAGGTGAACTTCCGTCTGCGCGATGCCATCTTCTCACGCCAGCGCTATTGGGGCGAGCCGTTCCCGGTTTACTACAAGGACAACATGCCTTACATGATTGACGAGAGCGCCCTGCCCTTGGAACTGCCCGAAGTAGCCAAATTCCTGCCTACCGAAACCGGTGAACCTCCATTGGGACATGCCGCAAAATGGGCTTGGGATACCGTAAACAAATGCGTCGTAGAAAACGAAAAGATAGACAACATCACCGTCTTCCCGCTGGAACTCAATACTATGCCCGGATTTGCCGGTTCAAGCGCCTATTATCTGCGCTACATGGACCCACACAACAACCAGGCACTTGTAGACAAGAAAACGGATGAGTACTGGCACAATGTAGACCTTTACGTAGGCGGTACCGAACATGCCACCGGTCACTTGATATACTCCCGTTTCTGGAATAAGTTCCTGTACGACCTCGGCATTTCCGTAGCCGAAGAACCGTTCCAAAAGCTGGTGAACCAGGGCATGATTCAAGGACGGAGCAACTTCGTCTATCGCATCAAAGATACCAATACATTCGTGTCCCTGAATCTGAAAGACCAGTACGACACTACCCCACTCCACGTGGATGTGAATATCGTATCCAATGATGTTCTGGACCTTGAAGCCTTCAAGGCATGGCGTCCAGAATACGAAACTGCCGAGTTTATTCTGGAAGACGGCAAGTACATCTGCGGATGGGCTGTGGAAAAGATGAGTAAATCCATGTTCAACGTTGTCAATCCCGATATGATTGTCGACAAATACGGTGCCGACACTCTCCGCATGTACGAAATGTTCCTCGGCCCGGTAGAACAATCAAAGCCGTGGGATACAAACGGAATAGACGGTGTGCACCGCTTCATCAAGAAGTTCTGGTCACTGTTCTACGACCGCAACGACAATTATCTGGTAACGGATGAACCTGCCACCAAGGAAGAACTGAAATCCCTCCATAAACTGATTAAGAAAGTGACGGGAGACATCGAGCAATTCTCTTACAACACAAGTATCAGTGCCTTTATGATTTGTGTAAACGAGCTGTTCGGAATGAAATGCAGCAAGAAGGAAATCCTGAACCAGTTTATCATCGTTCTGGCTCCCTTTGCTCCGCATGTATGCGAAGAGTTGTGGGAGACACTGGGCAATGCAGGCTCCGTATGCGATGCCAAGTGGCCGGTATGCAACGAAGAATACCTGGTGGAAGATACGGTCAACTATACGGTTTCCTTCAACGGAAAAGCACGGTTCAACATGGAGTTCCCGGCAGATGCGGCATCGGATGCCATCCAGACTGCTGTATTGGCCGACGAACGTTCTGAAAAATGGATGGAAGGCAAGTCCATCGTCAAAGTAATCGTAGTGCCGAAGAAGATTGTGAACATCGTTGTCAAATAACAGATATGCAAATTACAAAACCAACCAAAGCGGAAGTGACGAGAGAGCTGAAGGATTATATCTTCATCACTCTGGGACTCATCAGCTATGCACTGGGATGGGCGGCATTCCTCATTCCCTATCAGATTACGACCGGAGGTACTACCGGTATCGGTGCCATCATCTATTATGCCACCGGATTTCCCATCCAGTGGTCATACTTCATCATCAATGCCGTACTGATGACTTTTGCCATCAAGATACTCGGACCGAAGTTCAGTATCAAGACTACGTTTGCCATCTTCGGACTCACTTTCTTCTTATGGTTTTTTCAGTTGCTGGTGAACGGTTCGGACGGCGTCCCTCCCCAACTGCTGGGCGAAGGACAAGACTTCATGGCTTGCCTGATAGGTGCGGCAATGTGCGGTGCCGGACTGGGTATCGTGTTCAACTGCAACGGCAGCACGGGAGGTACGGACATCATTGCAGCCATCATCCATAAATACAAGGATGTCACGCTGGGACGCATGATTATGGCTTGCGACTTCATTATCATCAGTTCCTGCTATGTGGTATTCCATGACTGGCGACGCGTGATATTCGGTTTTGTAACTTTGTTTGTCATCGGATTTGTACTGGATTACATAGTCAACAGTGCCCGGCAATCCGTTCAATTCTTTATTTTCTCCAAAGAATATGAAAAGATTGCCGACCGCATCACCAAAGAAACCCATCGCGGTGTAACGGTACTCGACGGTATCGGCTGGTACAGTAAACACAACGTGAAGGTACTGGTCGTCCTTGCCTACAAACGCCAATCGGTAGAAATATTCCGGATGGTGAAAGATATAGACCCGAACGCTTTCATTTCCCAAAGTTCCGTCATCGGTGTATACGGAGAAGGTTTCGACCGGTTGAAAGTGAAATAGGGACTTGTATAAGCCACAAGTATAAGGAGAACATAATATGAGAAAGAAATTTGTATTTGCCACCAACAATTCACACAAACTGGAAGAAGTAACTGCCATTTTGGGAGAGAAGGTCGAACTTCTCAGCATGAAGGATATCAAATGCGATACTGACATTCCGGAAACTGCAGACACACTTGAAGGAAATGCTTTGCTGAAAGCAAGATATATCTTCGATAACTATCATCTGGACTGTTTTGCCGACGATACCGGTTTGGAAGTGGAGGCCCTTGGTGGGGCACCGGGTGTATATTCCGCCCGTTATGCCGGCGATGCACACAATTCGGAAGCAAACATGAAGAAGTTGCTGAAAGATATGGAGGGCATCGAGAACCGTAAGGCACAATTCCGTACCGTATTTGTACTTATCATCGACGGAAAGGAACATCTGTTTGAAGGCATCGTGAAAGGAGAAATCACGAAAAACAGAAAAGGCGCTTCAGGCTTCGGTTACGATCCCATATTCATTCCCGAAGGATATACGCAGACTTTTGCAGAAATGGGGAATGAACTGAAGAATAAAATCAGTCACCGGGCATTGGCCACTAACAAGTTGTGTAAGTTCTTAATGAGATAATGTTTTTAATGTGCTGATATGCTAATGTGCCAATGTGCTAATTGGCTGCGCTGTCACGCCGAAAGGTCATTAGCACATTGGCACATTAGCATATCAGCACATTATAACCCCAGTTGAGCCGATATTTCCAACATCCTCTTAATCGGTTTCACTCCTTTTTCTGCAATCTCAGCATCCACCTTTATTTCCGGTGATTCGTTTTTCAAACAATCATAAAGCTTTTCCAGTGTATTCAGCCGCATGTAACTGCATTCATTGCAGGCACAAGTGCTGTCGTTGGGAGGAGCCGGAATAAATGTTGTCTGCGGGCATTGTTTCTGCATCTCGTGCAGGATACCGCTTTCGGTAGCTACAATGTAGCTCTTTTCGGGATGTGCCACTGCATACTTCAGCAAAGCTGCCGTAGAGCCTACCACATCGGCCAGTTTCAAGACTGTACTCTTGCATTCGGGATGTGCCAGTACCACCGCATCGGGATGCTGCCGTTTTATTTCAACAATCTTTTCAACCGAGAATTCCTCGTGTACATGGCATGCGCCATCCCATAATAACATATTTCTTCCGGTAATGGAGTTGATATAACTACCCAAGTTCCGGTCCGGGCCAAAGATTATTTTCTCATCTTTGGGGAAGCTTTCCACAATCTGCTTTGCATTGGTAGAAGTTACCACCACATCGGTCACCGCCTTTACGGCAGCCGTTGTGTTCACATAGGATATCACCGTATATCCGGGATGCTCTTTGACAAACTGACTGAATTTGTCTGCCGGACAACTGTCTGCCAACGAACAGCCTGCCGCCATATCGGGCACCAGTACCTTCTTGTCGGGACAAAGCACCTTTGCCGTTTCTCCCATGAAGTGAACGCCGCACATCACGATAATGTCCGCTTCCGTCCGGGCTGCCCATTGTGCCAAAGCCAGACTGTCGCCCACGTAATCGGCTATATCCTGTATTTCACCTTTCTGGTAGTAATGGCCCAGAATGATTGCGTTCTTCTCCTTCTTCAGCTGCTTGATAGCTTCTATAAGATTATCCATAATTATATTTTTTAATTTCTCTTTCTTCTTTAAAAATCCTTTGATAGTGATGATAGGCTGTTAATAGTGTGGACAAATAAATACGATTTTTCTTGCCCATGAAGTTATTAGTATCAAGCTGAATTTTACTCTTATGCTTATAAACCGGGGTTTTTAAGTTTATCCGTTGATAATAAGACTTCTGCTAAACAGCATTAACATGTTGTTAATAATATGCAAAGTTAATAACTTTAGAGTTATAAACCGATGAAACCAGGCTGAAAAATATGTTGAATGAAGCCTGGAAAATTCTCCTTAACTTTTTTGGTTTGTTCGTTTCACTGCTGTAATATGCAGACCTTTGAATAATGCAAGGATTATTTTTAAAATTGTTTCCCTATTGTATTGACACCTTTTCAACGGTTATTAACCGGGATATAAACGGAAAAAAGTATCTTTGCAGGGAGATTTAAAAGTATATTGTCATGCGTAAACTGAAGATAACTGAACTGAATCGTATTAGTGTAGAGGAATTTAAGGAAGCCGAAAAACTGCCTTTGGTAGTGGTATTGGATAATATCCGCAGTCTCCATAATATAGGTTCCGTTTTCCGTACTTCGGATGCTTTCCGCATCGAGTGCATTTATCTTTGTGGCATTACAGCTATCCCACCCCATCCGGAGATGCACAAAACAGCTTTGGGAGCGGAATTTACCGTAGATTGGAAATATGTTGATAACTCTGTTGAAGCTGTTGATAACCTAAAATCCGAGGGATACATCGTTTATTCTGTAGAGCAGGCAGAAGGTAGTGTGATGCTGGACGAACTGGTGCTGGACAAGACTAAAAAGTATGCTGTGGTAATGGGAAATGAAGTGAAGGGTGTTCAACAAGAAGTGATTGACCATTCGCACGGTTGCATTGAAATTCCTCAATACGGCACAAAGCATTCGTTGAATGTATCGGTTACGGCGGGTATTGTTATTTGGGATTTATTCAAGAAACTGAGATAATAACAGGGCTGTTAATAAGCTGTCAATATATCGGGTTTGTTGGAGCTATAGATGCAACACGCTGGATTTATAGCTCCAATAAACTAGTTCTATATAGGTATGATGAGAGATTTTATGAACAGTGGTTTATTTTTATAATCAACCACTTCATTCATTGTAAATTAATGCTTTATCTCCTAATTTATCCTTTTTGTTAACCATGTATTCAACACATATCGGTTGTATGTGGAAAACTTGCTGTACAGTTGGTGTCTTTTCTTATTTTTTGTATATTTGCTGAATATATATAAATCATATCGATATGAAAAAGATAATATCTTCATGGATAGGCATTTTTGTAGGTTGTACTATTCTGGCAGCAGGTTTTGTTTACTTTATCAATCCTTATAATCTTGTTCCTGGCGGGGTGTATGGAGCCAGTATTGTGCTTCATAATCTGTTCCCTTCTATTCAGGTAGGTACTTTCGGTTATATGTTTGATATTCCTTTGCTTATCATTTCCGTGCTGGTACTGGGAGCAAAATTGGGAGCACGTACTATCGTGGCGGCACTATTCACTCCGCTTGCCATGAATGTGCTGTCTCTCCTCTCCTATCCTTCTGAAGAAGCGCTCCATCAGTTGGACCCTACACAGTTGCTGGGTGGCAGTCTGAATATGTCCGACCATTTGATGCTGACTTCTGTGATTGGTGCGGTGGTTATCGGTATAGGCTGTGGTATTGTAGTGCGTAGCCGGGCTACTACAGGAGGTACGGATATTGTGGCGATGATATTGCAGAAATATTGCCATATACGTTTTTCAAAGGCGATACTGCTGGTAGATGGTATTGTGGTGGGATTCGGCCTATTGGTTATCGGTTTCGGTATCGGAAATCCGGATGATGCTACACAACCTTCGTGGCATTTGTCTTTCTATTCACTGATAGCTATTTTTGTCACTTCAAGGGTATTGGCCTATGTGATAAATGGGGAGAAGAATGACAAGATACTGTTTGTCATCAGTGATATGCGCCTTACCGCTTTGCACGACTATATTCTTAAAGATTTGGACCGTACAGCCACTTGCATCAAGAGTAGTGGTCTTTATACCAATGTAGACAAGGAAATGCTGTTTCTTGTGGTGAGTTACAAGGAAGTGGTAGGTATCAAGCAGAAGATAAGGGAAGTAGACCCAAAGGCTTTTGTAGTGGTTACCGATGCTTATGATGCATTTGGTGAAGGTTGGAAAGAGCTTCCGATGGCAGGAGAGGTACAACCCGAATAGGTAGTAATAAACAATTGTTCATTCTATTATTAACTGAATATATAGCTTAATATCAATTGTTTAATAACTAATTATTTGTGTTGCTAACATAGTTTTCAACATGGTGTTAACGATAAGTTTTTTGTTTGAATGAACGGTATTGTTGCGAAGTCGATGATGTGGAACTTATGGCATGGTTGCCATAAATTGAGTGCAGGTTGCAAGCATTGTTATGTTTATCGTGGTGATGCCCGACGAGAGGTGGACAGTTCGGTGGTGGTGCGGACAAAAAACTTTGACCTGCCTTTGCGTAAAAAGCGTAACGGAGAATTCAAGATACCACCTGGAACATTTGTCTACACCTGCTTTACTTCCGATTTCTTTGTGGAAGATGCTGACAAATGGCGGGCCGAAGCATGGGAGATGATTCGTTGTCGCAGTGACCTGCATTTTATGATGATTACCAAGCGTATAGACCGTTTTTCTGACTGTCTGCCCGATGATTGGGGAGACGGATATGATAATGTAACCATTTGTTGTACGGTTGAAAACCAGACTTGCGCCGATTATCGCTTGCCCATCTATAGGAGAGCTCCCATAAAGCATAAGATAATAATCTGTGAACCGCTGCTGGAAAGGATAGATTTAAGTACTTATGCTGTTGGCGAATGGATTGAACAGATAGTTGCAGGGGGAGAATCCGGTTACGAAGCCCGCCCTTGTGATTTTGAATGGGTGATGGACCTTCGCAGAATTTGTGTGGAAAATAAAGTGGACTTCTGGTTCAAGCAGACCGGTTCTAAGTTCGTCAAAGACGGAAAGACATATAATGTGAAACGCCAATTTCAACATTCGCAGGCACGCAAGGCGGGAATAAACATCAGTTTATAATTGTCCGCTTTCTACCATCAATATCACCCGTTCGGTCAATGCATCGTCTCCCATAGGGTCGTATTGTTTTTTTAGACTGGCGCCGAAGAGTGCGGCAAAAGTCTGGTAGAAACCGGCTTTGAAAGGGCCCATAAAAGCTTTTACCAGTTCATATCCGGTGGAGTTGGTCTGTCGGTCTACCAGTTTTATTAACAGTTTGCCTTGGGCAAAGGTAAGTTTCTTCATGCGGGGAGTGTATTGCTCCTTCAAGCTTTTCTCTACTGCTTTCATGTGTTTCTGGCGGGCTTTCTCGGTGGGCAGGGTCATCATGTATTCGTAGGTTTCAATGATGGCACGGTTAATCTCCTTGGAGATGGGAAGTACCTTCTTTACGTCACGAATGAGTTTGTAGTACTTGTTCATGTCGCGCTTGTTCTTGAATTTAAGCGGCTTGAAGATGTAGACAGTGGGGAGCTTGACATAAGGGATGGTATCTCCTTCGTAAACGCACATGGGAGTAAGATAGACACTCTTTTGCGCAGCAGACTGTGGTTGCTGCTGTGCAAAACATTTCAGGCTTCCGAGAGAAAGAAACATGATGAGTATTACTATGTTAAGCCTTGCGTTCATGTTGCAAAAGTACACCATTCTGTGTAATGTTGTTGCATCATGTTGATTTTTCCTTGCTCAATTAACTTATTTAAGGTAACTTCGCTTCCCAAAACATGAAAGTGACCTACTATTAATGGAATTACTCAAGATAGGAGTTTTTGTAAGTATGCTGTCAATGACTCCTATGCTTGAAGCTCAAAATATATCCGGCCTTCAGAAAGAACAGCCTTTACTTCTTTTGGAAGAAAATTTGGAACAACTTTCCATCGGGAATGAGGAAGAATACGGTTGGGAAGATGAATTGGAGGAGTTGTCCCGACGTCTGCAAGAGCCTGTCAACCTCAATGCCGCCACTAAACGGCAATTGGAGCAGTTTCCTTTTCTTACGGATATACAGATAGAGAATCTTCTGGCTTATGTCTATATACACGGACAGATGCAGACCATTTATGAATTGCAACTGGTGGAGGAGATGGATAAACGTACCATCGACCTACTGCTGCCCTTTGTCTGTGTGCGGGCAGTGAAAGCGGGTAGGGGGTATCCTGCTTTAAAATCTATACTGAAATACGGGAAACACGAAACATTGGCACGTTTGGATGTACCGTTCTATATCCGTAAAGGATATGAGAAGAATTACCTGGGACCTTCCCTTTACCATTCTTTGCGCTATAATTTTCATTATGGAGATTATCTCCAAATAGGCGTGACGGGAGAGAAGGATGCCGGAGAACCCTTCTTTGCCCTGCACAACAGAAAAGGCTATGATTACTATTCTTTCTATTTTCTGATAAAGAATCTGGGGCGGCTGAAGGCTTTGGCATTGGGCAATTACCGTCTGAGCTTCGGGCAGGGACTGGTACTTAGTACGGATTTTCGTTTAGGAAAAACATTCTCTATGTCTACAACAGAATATCGTACCGGAGGCATCCGTAAGCATAGTTCTACCGATGAGTACAATTATTTCCGGGGAGTGGCGGCAACGGTGGGAGTATTGCCTTACTTGGATATTTCGGCTTTCTATTCGCATCGCTCCATGGACGGTGTGGTGGAGGATGGCGAGATAACTTCCATTTACAAGACGGGATTGCATCGCACGCAGAAGGAGGCAGATAAAATGAATGCCTTTGCCTTGCAGGTGATAGGTGGAAACATGACCTATGAAAAGAACTCTCTGAAGGTGGGAGTGACGGGGATTTACTATTTTTTCAACCATCCTTACAAGCCTCGGTTGAACAAGTATGCAAAGTACAATCTTCATGGAAGTGATTTCTATAATGTGGGCATGGATTATAGGTATCGTCTGGGCCGTTTTGTCTGGGTGGGGGAAGCGGCAACCGGCAGTAAAGGCTATGCGTTGCTGAACCGGCTGAAGTATAATCTTTCTTCCGATTATCATCTGCTACTTGTTCACCGGTATTATTCATATGATTATTGGACTTTGTTTGGGCGTTCCTTTGGCGAAAGCAGTATGCCGCAGAATGAGAACGGATGGTATCTGGCAGCAGAGGCCACACCTTTCGCCCGGTGGAAGTTTTTCACTTCACTGGATGTGTTTTCTTTTCCTTGGTGGAAATACCGTATAAGTAAGCCCTCAAAGGGAGTGGATGTCATGTTTCAGGTTACTTATACTCCTCGAAAGAGCCTTTCGATGTATTTTAATTATCGGTACAAACAGAAAGAAAGAGACGTGACGGGTACAAGCGGTGCAGTTATCGAACCTATTTATCACCATAAACTCCGTTATCGGCTGACCTATATGCCGGGAAGATATATCTTTCGTACTACAATAGATTATAACCACTTCCGTCAGCAGGATGGGAAAGGGTATCGCTTTGATAGACGGCAAGGTTATCAGTGTACTCAACTTTGCTCGTACACTTTCCCCTTCCCTCTGTCAGTTTCCGTGCAGGGAACCTGGTTTCATACGGACGATTACGATTCGCGTGTTTACGCCTCCGAGCGTGGATTGTTATATACTTTCTATACCCCTTCCTTCTATGGCAAAGGGTTCCGTTACTCCGCTCATCTGCGATATGATTTGAGTAAGAACTTCATGTTTCTTGCCAAATTCGGACAGACGGTTTATCAGGATAGGGAGACGATTGGTTCGGGCAATGATGAGATACCGGGAAATAGGAAAGCGGACTTGCAGATGCAACTGCGTATCAAGTTTTAGAAACTGTTTTAATTTTATTTTTCAGGTTGCCTCAGAAGAAAACTGAAATAAAATTAAAACAGTTTTTTAGAGTCTTCTCTTTATCTGTCACTTTCTTCCAACATGAAAATTTCATTTACAGTCTTTCCGAATATCTCTGATATTTTCAATGACAGCAAGGTGGAAGGGACATACTTTCCCGATTCTATGGCATTGATGGTTTGCCGGCTCACTCCTATGGCTTCAGCCAATTGCTGTTGGGTCATATGCTTGATGGCTCTTTCTACCCTTAATGTATTAGTCATTGTTGCTCCTCCTAAATTTATAAAGTTCAATGTTGTACTTTATGATGAACAGAAACAATATCATGAACAAGTCTATAAATACAAAATTAAGATATTGCATGTCATAAATCAGCATAGTGCATACTATCAGTAGGGAATACGCTGTTATGGTAGCCCAGATAAGAGAGTTTGAACGAATATTGGCAATGCATTCATCTTCGTCCTTTTCTTTTGAGAAAGCTATGAACAAGAGTGAAACCGTAAGCCCTATCATACTCAACTCGTCGAATAAAGAGTTCTTGATAATACCCCAGGGAATTACTGACAACGCGTTTACCTTCAACCAATCTTCATTGCTGCCGTCGAAAAGGCAGATGAAGGACGTGATGGCGAATGGGACAAATAAACACCAACCTATCTTTCTGAAAGTGGTTGGAAATAAATAGTTCTTTCTCATAATACTATGCATTTAGATGCTATCTGCAAATGTAATGTATACTTTACATATAAACAAGTAAAATAGATAAAATGTAATGTATGATTTACTTTTTTAACATGAGATGTATGCTTTATAAAGGGAATATTTTCTTTTATGGGTAAACTTTTGCAAGCCGAACATTGCCAGATACCATAGTTTTCACTTAACTTTGGAGCGGTAAGATTGTTTAAGCATTAATCAAACCGTAAATCGTCAAATCGTAAATAGTATGACTGTCATTTATCCATCTCCCATATTCGGTCCCGTTCATTCTCGCCGTCTGGGAGTATCTTTGGGAATAAATTTATTGCCGGCAGACGGCAAAGTATGCACTTTCGACTGCATTTACTGTGAATGTGGCTTCAATGCCGACTATCGTCCCAAACAGCCGTTGCCTACGCGCGAAGAAGTCCGTTCGGCCCTTGAAGCCCGTCTGCGGGACATGCAGCAAAACGGACCTACACCGGATGTACTGACTTTTGCCGGTAATGGAGAACCGACGGCACATCCCCGTTTCCCCGAAATCATAGAAGATACACTTGCCTTGCGCGACAAGTATTTTCCGAATGCAAAGGTGAGCGTACTGAGCAATTCTACCTTTATTCATCGTCCTGCCGTATTCGAGGCTTTGAACAAGATTGACAACAACATCCTTAAACTGGATACGGTAGATGAAGAGTATATCCGTGTACTTGACCGTCCTACCGGACATTACTCCATCCGGGAGATTATAGAAGGGATGAAAGCGTTCAAAGGGAACTGCATTATCCAGACCATGTTTCTCAAAGGAAGTTATAAAGGACAAGATATGGATAATACATCCGATAAATTTGTTCTTCCCTGGCTGGAAGCTGTCAAGGAGATTGCTCCCCGCCAAGTGATGATTTATACCATCGACCGCGAAACGCCCGACCATGATTTGCAGAAGGCCACCCGCGAGGAACTGGATCGCATTGCGGAACGGATACGGGAAACGGGTATATCGGTAAGTGTTTCTTATTAATAATATACTTATGAAATCAATAGCAATTAAAGATTTAAGCGAGAACTTCTTCGAAGTGATAGGCAAAGAGTGGATGCTGGTTACGGCAGGCAGTAAAGAACATTTCAACACCATGACTGCCAGTTGGGGAGGTATTGGCTGGCTTTGGAACAAGCCGGTGGTGTTTGTCTTTATTCGTTCCGAGCGCTATACGTATGAGTTTATGGAGGAGAACGAATATTTCACCCTTTCTTTTTTAGGAAAGGAAAACCGGAGCATTTACAACCTTTGTGGCAGTAAATCGGGTAGGGAAGTGGATAAGGTAAAGGAAACTGGTCTGAATCCTATCGTTACCGAGCGGGGAAACATTCTCTTTGAGCAGGACCGCCTGGGATTGGAGTGCCGCAAGCTTTTCATTACCGATATGAAAGAAGAACTCTTTCTCGACCATTCCGTCTACGAGCGTTGGTATGGCGGTGACCACGGTGGATTGCACCGGGTTTATGTAGCCGAGATTGTAGATGCCTGGATAAAGGAATAGCTCCTTTACCACAGTTTCAAGTCATATTCGGCTTCCACCTTCTCTTCTATTTCATCCGGAAGGGCGGGGAAGAAGTCGATACCTGTAATCCGTTCCACTTCGTCCACTGTATTGACGTAGCTGTCCAACGGATGATTGCCTGATGCATTCTTATAAATGAAGCCGATGGCTTTGGGGGGATTGCTGTCTGCACACAGAACGACCTTGAAGAATGCTTCGGGCACTGTAATTTTGTGCTTCTTACCAATGGTACGGTGACGTTGGTCATAGAGAATAGGACCGCATACAATGTATATCTTGCCTTCTTCTTGTGCCCAACGGCGGCATGACTCTTCCAGTTCTTTCCAGTCGCCACGGTTTAGATTGTGGTTCTGCGGGCAAATGTTTGTCATGTAGAAGCTCTCTTGCATGGCTTTCCAGTGCCAGCGGTTGTCACCGGCCGGACACATATGTCCGCGGTCCATGCCGGCTCCTTTGTAGTCATCGGTGGTTACTGCCTCGTGCTCAGGCAGGTCGGGGTCGGGCAGGAACTTGTCTGTACGGCTTTCACGCTCCACCAGTTTTTCGGGAGTGAGTTCCCAGGCTACCCAGTTGGGTATCTTTAAATCTTTGTTGTAGGATACTGTGTAGCCTTTCCGCTGGAGAATCTGTTCGGAGACGTTCTTCAGCTTTGCCGGTATTTCAAGGCGTGTGCCTGCCGTGAGTTCTATCTTGGCAGGCGTAGAACTCTTTTGCCTGGCATCCGAAAGTATCTTTGCAACGGGTTCATAGGCAAGGCAGACCGCACATATAAACAATATAAGATAATAGACGCCTTGCGATTGTTTCTTTTTTTTTCGTGCCATGCCGGGATTAGTGTTGGATAATCATTTTGGCCCTTTCCAGTGCCACATTTATGTTCGGACAGATATTTTCTTCGCCCAACAGCTCATAGAAGCCCGATTTTTCCAGTACCTTATGTACCTTTTCATTGACACCGGAGAGCACAATGGTTATTTTTTCCTTTTGGGACATCTCACAAAGGCTTGTCAAGTTGTGGATACCGGTAGAATCGATGAACGGAACTTTACGCATGCGGATGATGCGCACTTTGGGGCGGTCGCCCAGCCGCGCCATGATTTCTTCGAATTTGGTGGCGATGCCGAAGAAGTAAGGACCGTTTATTTCATATACTTCCACATCCTCGGGGATTATCAGGTGCTCGTCATTGCTTGCAATGTCCGATTCTGCATTCGGGTCTATTTCATCTTTGATGACGGATATTTCGGTAGTCTCCATGACGCGGCGCATAAACAGCACGCAGGCAATCACCAGACCTACTTCAATGGCAATAGTCAGGTCGAAGATGACGGTCAGGAAGAAAGTAATCAGCAGTACCGTGACATCCGATTTAGGATTCTTCAATAATGCCTTGAACGTACGCCAACCACTCATGTTATAGGATACTATGACCAGTACACCCGCCAGGCAAGCCATTGGGATATACTGTGCCAGCGGCATGAGGAACAGTAGGATAAGCAGCAATACCACTGCATGCACCATGCCTGCTACGGGAGTTTTTCCTCCGTTGTTGATGTTTGCCATGGTACGCGCGATGGCTCCGGTGGCAGGGATACCGCCAAACAGCGGGGTAGCCATGTTGGCAACACCTTGTGCTATCAGTTCCGTGTTGGAATCGTGTTTGTCGCCTATCACACCATCGGCCACGGTGGCAGACAGCAAAGATTCGATGGCACCCAGTACAGCGATTGTAATGGCTACGGGGAACAAGTTCTTTATCGCTTCCCAATCCAGGGCAGGCATCACGGCATCCGGCAGTTCGGCACGGATGCTGAAACGGTCGCCGATGGTATCGATACAATCAATGCCTCCATATACTTTCATCAGCCAGACTGCCACTGTCACCACGATGATGGCAATAAGTGACCCCGGAATCTTCTTCGAGAACCGCGGTGTAATGGCAATGATGAAGATGCTGACAATACTTACAATCGTGTTCCACCAGTTTACGGTATCGAAATGTCGGAAATAAATCATCCATTTTCCTACAAAGTCTCCCGGAACTTTCTCTCCTCCGAACGTCAGCCCGAAAATGTCGGCAATCTGCGTAGTGAAGATGGTGACGGCAATACCGCTTGTAAAACCTACGATGATGGGATAGGGGATAAACTTAATGACAGCTCCCAGCTTGAACACTCCCAGCAGGATGAGCAGTACGCCTGCCATCAGTGTGGCGACAATAAGCCCCGATTCACCGTATTGCTGGATGATGCCATAGATAATGACGATGAACGCACCGGTCGGTCCTCCAATCTGTACCTTGCTCCCGCCCATCAGGGAGATGATGAAACCGGCTATGATAGCCGTAATGATACCTTTCTCCGGTGATACGCCGGAGGCGATACCGAATGCAATGGCAAGCGGGAGGGCAACGATACCTACAATGATACCTGCCATCAGGTCTGCCATGAACAGTTCTTTAGAGTAATTTTTTAAAGCCGTGTATAGCTTTGGTCTGAATCCGAACGCTTTCATTATAATCTACTTTTTTATACGTTTTTTTATACAGAATGTAATGTATATATTGCAAATTGCCTGCAAAAGTAGATAAAATAATGGATATTAGTGAACACAACTGTGATGTATTTTGTTTTCCTTATCAGATATGTGCTATTAATTATGTCTGAAATACCTCTTCGGGTTATCGGTGAAGATAGATTCTTTCTATAAGACGATAGATAAATCCGATGGGGCAGAGGTGTGATTATTTCAAACTAAATTCGTAATTTTGTGTTGTTTATAAACAGTACGAACGACATTTATACGTAATTATATTAACTAATAAAAAAAGAGACTATGGCTAAAAGTGTTAAAGGAACTCAGACTGAGAAGAATCTGCTGACTTCATTCGCTGGTGAATCACAAGCAAGAATGCGTTACACTTATTTTGCAAGTGTAGCCAAGAAAGAAGGTTACGAACAAATCGCCGCTATTTTCACAGAAACGGCTGACCAGGAAAAGGAACACGCTAAACGTATGTTCAAGTGGCTGGAAGGCGGTATGGTGGAAATCACCGCTTCTTATCCTGCAGGTGTTATCGGCACTACCCTGGAAAATCTTCAGGAAGCTGCTGCCGGCGAACACGAAGAATGGTCATTGGATTATCCTAAGTTTGCTGATATTGCAGACGAAGAAGGTTTCCCCGAAATCGCTCTTATGTACCGTAACATCGCCATTGCCGAAAAGGGACACGAAGAACGTTATCGCGCTTTTATCCAGAATATAGAGACTGCCAGCGTATTTGCCAAGGAAGGCGAAGTGGTATGGCAGTGCCGCAACTGTGGTTTCATCTACACCGGTAAGGAAGCTCCTCAGGTATGCCCGGCTTGCTTGCATCCGCAGGCTTACTTCGAAGTAAAGAAGTCAAACTATTGATGATAATTTCCTCATAGAGAGAACAAAGTCCCGCAGAGCGAAAGCAAGCTCTGCGGGGCTTTTTGTTTGCTGTGACAGTCATATAGCTTGTAATTGCTGCACATTTGCTGCAGCGTCACTGCAAACAAATTGCAGTGCGACTGCAAAACTGTTGCAGTGCTGCTGCAAACCGGTATGCAGTGACGCTGCAAAAAGTATGCAGTCGTTTTGCAGTGGCTGTACAGTACGACAGCAAGCTGTGTATGGCGATGCTGCAGCGGGCAGAGAAGGATTAATAGCCGGTTGTTGGAGATGTAGGGGGATTAATGGTTGCTTGAAACACTATTGAAAGTGCTTCATAACTGTTGGCAGCATCGGTTATTTCAAGCAGTTTCTCCCAGTTGGCTACCGGTTCCGTCTTGTGGTTGATGCGTTTTTCGGCTTTTATTCTTAATGTTCCGTCTTCAGTGGTGGCTTGGACAATGAAAGCGCCGCAGTCGTTTTCTACTTTTACGTTCAGTCTTTCCAGGCCTTCGGGAGAAATTCGATAACCTTCCGGCAGATTGACTGTGATGTCCCATTGGTAACAACGGGGCATCTCCCAATAAATGTCCTCCTTGCGCAGGCGTTGTTCGCCTTTCAGCTCTGGCTGTGACCCTATCAACCGACCTACGGAGAGAACAAAGTTTGTACCCGCTTTCTTTACGTATCCGTCCAGTACATAGTCCACTTGATAGGCAAGTGCCGCACTGTCTGCCCGGTTTCCGATGCTGAAAAGCTGGTAGCCGAGGAGTGTTTCCAGTCCTTCTTCCGAGCCATGATAACCGATGATTTCATTACGGTAACGCTCTTTCTCCTGTTCCCGTTCACGGCGGTAACTTTCGCGCAGGTCGGCATGGAATTTTTCTTTGGTTTCGTCGTAGATGGTGGCTGTAATACCCAGTTGGCGACGAACGGAGTTGTAAAGGTCCTCGTCCATAATGAGGTAGGGTTGGAAGTGTTCTTTCAGTGCACCGCTCATCTCTTCCCGGCGGCTGATGTGGAGAGTGGTGCCGCTTATAGAAGCGTTTATGGTAGCCATATCCCGGTTGTCTTGGGGGGTGGTGGAGGGAAGGGTAAGGCATGTGTTGTCTTCCAGTATGGCTTCTTCGCCTTGCAGGCTGGCAGGCACTTCACCGGGAACAGCATAGCAGGCCGGTGGAGTATAGCATTTTCCGTTGGATTCCAGATAGATAAACCAAGTGGTATTGCTGTAGTTGATGAGCTGGTCCAGAGGCTCCCGAGTATCTTTGGTCGTGATTCCTGTCCGGTGGGGAATACCTGCTTTTTCCAGAAGTTCGTGCATCAGCAGGATGAAACTGGCGGGAGTATAGTCTGCACCGTTTTCCATATACCGGTAATAGCAGTATTGGTAGAGGTAGTCCATCAGTTTCTTATCGCTCCATCCTTCGGCTTGACGGGCTTTGAGGGCTTTGGATATTTCGCCTTTCCGTCCGCTGCGCAGACCGGACCAGTTGGTGCCGGGAGCCTTCATGGAGGCACGTGTGTCATCTGTCATCAGTTTTGGATTGGGGTTGGCATATAGTCCCGGCTTGCGGGCGCTGGGTGGCATCCAGGCATAGGGTGTCTTGCTGTTGTAGATGTACATCAGAATCATGGGCGTTTGCCGGGCACTGTTGTACCAGAAGTCGGGAATGACACGTCCGGAGTCTCCGGTATGCAAGTCGAGGATATGGTTTCCTTCGGTATCGGTGCTATGGTCGAAGTCCCTTGCTCCGTTCAGGCAACGGTAGAAAGTGCTCAGCTTCGGGTCTATCTCGCAATGGACGGAATAGGCAAGCAGAGGATAGCTGTCCATAAAGTAAAAACCGAAAGGTTCGGGATTCTGGTTGTTCAGTATGGTGTATCGTACGAAGAACAAGTCGATGATGTCTCCGATTTCCAGTCCGGGTACGGCCAGCTTGTTCCATTTCTCTTGGATGTTGCGGCTACGTGGGTGGCCGCCTTCATCGGTTTCCATGTACTCCTGCGGGTCTGTTTCCTGAATTGTTCCGTCCGGTTTGATGATGCGCACACCCAGTATACGCTGTTGTTCATTACGGGTGTAGCGTTCTTTTTCCTGGGAAAGGAAGCTGAACTGTGACATCTCTTCCAGTGCACTTTGGCTGTTGATGTATACCATTTGGCGGTAGATGCTGCGGCAGGTTATCTGTTGTTTGGTCAATCCCATTCCCCACCAGTCCAACTTGGTTTTCCGGGTTACCTCCAGACGGCTGTGTACGGCAAGGATAACGGCGGGTTCGTTTCTGTATTTCTCGGGTACAGTCATATTTTTAAAGTCGGGCAGGTTCAGCGACCATACTTCATTGCGCACTTCGCTTACGAGCGCAGCATATTTGTCTTCTTCCTTTTGGGCATTCAGTCCCGAAGTGGCAAGTAACATCAGCAGCAGTAGGAAAAAACGTGTTGTTTTCATGGTGATGGCGTTTTATGTTCAATTATTTGTTTAAAGGGTGCTTTGCCGGATTACTATCTGTTCGTTGCAGGCTTTTTTCCATTGTCGCAGGGCATCATTCCAAGCAGGGATAAGAGCAAGTGGAATACGTTTTCTGCGTATCTCCATCACTTTTCGGAAGTGGATATATCCTGCTCCGGCGCGGTAGGAGCAACTGAGGATGCCCTGATTCGTTTCAATGTGAAAGTCTGCAGGCAAATAAGACACGGCATATCCTTGTGGAATATCAATCGTTACCTCGCGTATAATACGGCATCTCCACGGCAGTAGGTAATCCTGCTTGCGGCGGGTGGTGTCAATGGGCTGGTGGAAGAAATCTTCGTGCGGGTCTGCTTCGAGGCAGTACTCTCCATCGGCCGATTGTACGGCAGCGGTATTGTTTATCTGATTGTTTAGCAGGTCTGTCTGCTTCTCCTTGGGGGTGTCATGGTAGAGACTGAGCAGGTATTCCTTGTATTCGCCCGTACTTACGCGGATGGCGGTGCCTTTCAGGGTAGGGGGATTGCTGTCCGTCATCAAGCGATAGTGATAATTGAGACTGTCCGTAGAGGTAGAGGCATCCTGCTGGGGAAGAGTCAGTATCAGGCAGCTGTCTCCGTTTTCTACCAGTGCTTTTCGGCCTTGTATACCTTGGGGGATGTCTTCGGGCGGTAGGTATCGGTAGGTGGCATCCAGGCAATATCTTTTCCCTTGATGGAAAAGAAGGCAGAAGGCATGGTTGATGGCAGCCAGTGTCGGCACTTCGTCGGGAGAACTGGCGATGTCGTCCGTACCGATATAGGCCATTCGGGCATCGAATCCTTGGGCTTTCAGCAATGTGCGCAGCAGGAGTGCCATTCCCTTGCAGTCGCCGTAACGCTTGCGCAGCACTTCGGCAGGCCGGTCGGGCCGATGTCCTGCCAATCCGTTTTCAAAGGCGATGTAGCGTATGTTCTGCTGTACGTAGGCATAGGTGCGGCGTATCTTCTCCAGTTCATCGGTGCATCCGGCAGTAATTTCATCCGTCAGCATTTCGGCTTGGGGGAGAGTGCAGTCCACCTCGGCCAGTCCGTTCAGCCAGCGGTACATGGCCTGTACATCGGCAAAGGGACCGGTTACCAGCAGATGGGGATAGAGGCAGTTGTCTGCAGGGGCGGCTTCTTCTTTTCGGGTGGCAGGCACTCCTTTTAAGGTGTAGACAAAAAGGGAATCCCCTTCCTTATTCACGCTCTTTTCACACCGGATGCCGGGACCGAAGTTCTTCTCCACCAGCCGGAAACGGGACAGTGCGGCAGGAATGGTGACGGTGATACGTTTCTTGCGGATGAAGTATTCCTCCGGAAAGTAGATGCGTGTAAAGTAGTGCAGGTCATGGAAGGTACGGCTGAACTGTACGGCCGCCTTTTTCCCCTGCCGGCTTAGGGAGAGGTTGAAGTAGCAGATGCGGGTATCGTCGAAGAATACATTTTCCGGTGTGGCATGGCGGTGGATAGCTTTGGGGGCAAGTACTCCCTTGGCTTTGGCTTCGTCCAGAGAGATGAATTCGCCATAGAACATATGAGGTTGTACGGTAGCTCCCATCCGCAAGGCTTCATATTCGGTCTTTCGGGTGTTTTGTACGATGGGGTTGTCTCCTGGTCCTTCTTTGAAAACATAGCTGTCTTCACAGCAGTTGATGATGATATTGTCGTCCATCGTCTGACTGTAGAGACAGCTTGAGAAAATATACAAAAAAATGAAAGAGAAATATTGTTTCCTCATGATGGAGAGGATTTATGTTTATTTCTTGGCGTGCGGATAGTCTATCGTGTAATGCAGTCCGCGGCTTTCCTTGCGTTCCATGGCTTGCTTTGTTATCAGGTATCCTACGTTTATCATGTTGCGCAGTTCGCACAGCTCTCGGGTAGCCTTGCTACGCTTGAAGAGTGCTTCTGTCTCCTCGTAAAGGATGTCCAGGCGGTTCCATGCACGTGTCAACCGGGTATTGCTGCGGACAATGCCTACGTATGCCTCCATAATCTGGTTCACTTCCTTCATGCTTTGTGTGATGAGGACACGTTCTTCGGTGGAGATGGTACCTTCGTCGTTCCATTCGGGAATGTCTTCGTTGAAGTCATAACGTTCCAGTACGCTCAGCGCGTGTTTGGCTGCCGCGTCGGCATAAACCACGGCTTCAATCAGTGAGTTGCTTGCCAGACGGTTGCCGCCATGCAGTCCGGTGCACGAACATTCGCCGATGGCGTACAGGCGGCGGATGCTGCTCTGTCCGTCCAAATCCACCTTGATGCCACCGCAGAGATAATGGGCGGCGGGGGCTACCGGTATGTATTCCTTTGTAATGTCTATACCGATGCTGAGGCATTTCTTGTATATGTTAGGGAAGTGCTTCTTGGTTTCTTCGGGGTCTTTGTGGGTGACGTCCAGATACACATGGTCCTCACCGCGCTGTTTCATTTCGTTGTCGATGGCACGCGCCACAATGTCACGCGGGGCCAGTGAGAGTCGCGGGTCGTACTTCTGCATGAATTCTTTTCCGTCTTTGGTACGCAGCACGCCGCCATAACCGCGCATGGCTTCGGTGATGAGGAACGAGGGGCGGTCTCCCGGATGGAAAAGGGCTGTGGGATGGAACTGGATGAATTCCATGTCTTTCACTGCTCCCTTGGCACGGTAGACCATGGCAATGCCGTCTCCCGTGGCCACCAGCGGGTTGGTGGTATGGCGGTAAACGGCTTCGCAACCGCCCGTTGCCATGATGGTGACTTTGGAAAGGAAGGTATCCACCTCGCCCGTCGCTTCGTTCAGCACATAGGCACCGTAGCACTTGATGCCGGGGGTGTGGCGGGTAACGATGATTCCCTGGTGATGCTGGGTAATGATTTCCACAGCGTAATGGTCGGTCAGTACGGTGATGTTGGGGTGTTGCTTCACAGCTTCAATGAGGCTGGTCTGTATCTCTGCACCCGTATTGTCCTTATGGTGGAGGATGCGGAATTCGGAGTGGCCGCCTTCTTTGTGCAGGTCAAACTCTCCGTCCTCCTTTTTGTCGAAGTTCACTCCCCATTTGATAAGCTCCTTGATTTGTTCGGGGGCATTGCGCACCACCTTCTCTACAGCTTCACGGTCGCTTATCCAGTCACCCGCAATCATGGTATCTTCGATATGCTTTTCAAAATTGTCTACGGCCAGATTGGTGACAGAGGCGATACCTCCTTGTGCAAAATAAGTGTTTGCCTCTTCCAAACCTGCCTTACAAATGAGGGCTACTGTTCCTTTATGCGCTACTTTCAGCGCAAAACTCATACCGGCAAGTCCGGAGCCGATAACGAGAAAATCGAACTTTCTTACCATAGGTTTTGTGTATTAAACGCCGCAAAGATAGTGTAAACCAAACGTAGAGCAAAATAAGCGGGCTTATTTTTATTTGTTATGTAAGGTATTGTTTCAATACTTCATCCAGGGATTTTTCTTTGGGTAATTCCATGTTCTTGCGCATGCGCGAACGGACTACGTTTACACTATTCCGGTTGATTCCCATGATAAGGGCTATTTCGTCGGTACTTTGGTTCATGCAGATGAGCATGGCCAGTAATTCTTCGTTGCGGGTCAGTTGAGGATAACTTTCGCGGAGCTTGGGCAGATAAGAAGGATGTATGGTGGCAAACGACCGGCGGAATGTGTTCTCATCTTCCCTGCTGAGCAGGCTTTGCACGGTGAGCTGGCGAATGGAGTTGAGGTTATTGGTAGCCATGGCCCGTTCTATTTCTTCCGTCAGTTGTTCGTTGCGGCGGTTCAGGTCTTGCTGCCGGGTAATGAGGGTCTGTATTTCCCGTTTGTTGTTTTCTATAAGCTGGTGGTTGGCCTTCCTTCGGATGATGAAATAGGCTGTAGTGGTGATAAGTAGCAACAGTAATGTAATGGAGATGCAGATGTTGTAGAACAACTGCTGTTGCTGCCATTGCACTTGTGCCGAGAGCAGTTTGTTTTCTTTCTCTTTTTGGTTGGCATCAAACCGGATGTTGGCTGCTGCCACAGCACGTTTCTTTTCGTTATTGTCCAGAGAATCGGCAAACTGTCGGTTACGGATGTAGCAACGAGCAAAATCGTCGTTCATGCCTTTGGCCAGATAGTAATCCATTAATATCTCGTTGGCATCGCGGCCTTCCATGAACTTCATGTTGATGAGGTCTTGTGCAGCCCGGTCTATCAGGTGTATGCCGTTTTGCTCCTTCCCGGTTTGCAGTAAGGCCCGGCCTAGGTGGAGGTTGAGTTGGTATTTGGCCCATTGGGGCATCCGCACGGTATCGGGACAGATGCTAAGGGCAAGTTGCAGTGCTTTTTCCAAAGAGTCGGGATAGTCCAGATAACTGTTTACCGTTTCTACTTTGTTTACGAATACGCCCTTAAAGCTGTTTTGTATCATTGACAACTTTTCTCCCAGCCTGAGGTAGTGGAATACAGAGTCCTTTTGATTCATGTTACGAAAGATCTGGGCACGGTAGCGGTACAAGTCTCCCAGTCCGAAGCTGTCTTTCAGCATGGAGTAGTATTGGGCTTTTTTGTTCATTTCCAGGGCCTGGTCGTACATACCCAGTTCGGCGTAGAGATTAGCTTGTTCTCCGTAGGCAATCACTACATTTCCAGGTGCTATGCTGTCGTTGTAAGTGGCTATGGCTTCTTGGTTAGTGGCTATAGCTTTCTCGTATTCGCCACTGAGGTGGTAATAGATGCCCAACCGTGACATTATCCGCAGCATGTTCGGGAAGTTTCCACCTTTCCGGTAGACATCTATTGCTTTTTCCAAAATTTGGATAGCTTTGGGTAGATTGTTTCCGGAGTACATGTAGACACCGCTTATGATTTCTGCCTGCCGGATAAAGTCATTGGCACTGGTACAGACCGGTAACTGGAGGTAGTCTTCTGCCAGTCGGACAGCTTCCGGGTTATTGCCATACAGTTGGTTCAGTCCGGCCTTGAAGCTCAGCAGTTCGTGCGGGCAATGTTCGCGGATGAGGGGATGGTTCCCAATGCTGTCCATATAGTCGATGCCGTCTTTGTATTGTTTGGTGTTTATGTAATTGTTCCCGCAGGCATTAAATATCTTGCGGGCATAGTAAATCAGGGTATCTGTAGTTCCGTTTTTTTCTGCCGATTCCAGGATTTCGGGCAAGGTCTGTTTGGCAAGATCCAACGTTTGTCGCGCTTTGTTTTCGAGTAGTAAGGCATTGATTTGTTGAAGGACATTGTTCCAATGCCTCATTTCGTCTTGTTCCGAAGAGGTGGAGCGGTTGGTGCAGGCTACAGCTACGAGAATCAGAAGTAAAAATGAAAGTTTTTTGGCATTCATATTTTGTGGACTGTTTGTTTTGTAAGGCAAAGATATAATTTCTTAATTTAAAATTTACAACAATGGACTTGTTTTTTGTTTCTTGTTAATTATTTGATAATAAATATAATATGAAATTGTATATCAGATTGTATATCGTATTCTTATGGTTAGGTTGTGCATATTTTGCAAATTTGTATCAAAACGATTGTAAATATGTATAATGGTGAAATAAGATACAATGAAAACAAAGAAAACAGTGACACCTTTTAATATGCAGGAGATTGCCAGAGCTTTGCGCGAAATGATTTCGGAAGATTCTCCCAATGCTTCGGAGGCTTTGTTGTCCGGAACTCGTGAGGCTGTATTCCGTGAAATCTTTATTTTTCATTATCCTTCTTTTTTAGAGAAACTTTATCAGTCTATTCCGGAGGTGGATAAGGATGAAGAACTGATATGTATGCTGGTAGCTCTTGGACAGTCTGTAAAGGAGATTGCAGAACTGATTTATTTTTCGCCGGAACGGGTAGAATTGTTATGTGCTTCGGTCTGCCGCAAGCTGAATGTGACGGAAGTTCGAAAAATGGAGATACTAATGAAGAAGTTGTTATCATAAAAATACGTACCTTAGCGGCAAAAATCAGATAAAATGAATCGAATCTTTCATGCGCGCATTGCTATGGGGCAGTATCTGTTTCTCATCCTGATAGGTATTCTCGCCGTCTATATGCTTTGGTACAAGTCTCCGTTCCTGGCTGCTATTTTCATGCTTTGGCTGGTGGTTATTATCGAGAAGCTGATTCATACCACCTATACCGTAACGCCCGACGGGAAGTTGGTGTTGTCCTTCGGCCGTTTCTCCCGGAGTAAGGAAATTCTGATGAAAGACATCACTTCTGTGGAGCGTGCTTCTTCCATGCAGGTAGGGCGGTTTGCGGTGATGCGCTATGTGCTCGTGAAATATGGCGAGGGCAAGTGTGCAGTGCTTCTTCCCGTCAAGGAGGAGGAGTTTATCCGGTTACTGGAGGAACGGAGAGGGTGAGCAATAGGGTGTGCCCACGTATGCGATTCCGTTTTAATCTGCCGTTATCGGTTCCATGGTAATGTCTCCTGTGTAGCTTTCCGGAGTTATTTGTATGAACTTTCCCTTTATCTGTTTTTCCGTTTTTGTATATTCACCTGCGAATGTCAGCGTATAGGTAGCTACAAGCTTGCTGTAGTGTAGTGTTCCTTTTATGATGAGCCGACAGTGAGGTTGTATGCTGATGGTGGAAGTACTGCTGTTTGGACCTTTGGCTTTTGTTGTTTCGCTGCCATATTTTATGGTTGCCCCACTTAACAATAGTTCATCTCCAAACATGTAAGGGGTATTGACGAACACATCTTCTTCCCCCATCCATACAAATGCTTCGGGGTCGTTGCTCTGAAAGGTGGTTTCCTGCCATGTGTCTTCGAAGGGGGAGTTTGTGGTGGTGATACTATTGTTTAAATTGTTTTCCATGATGAAGGGCAGGAGCTCTACATCATACGTACTGAATCCATCCCCTTCTTCAAAAGAGTATTGAATATCTTTGAACAGATATTTTTCAGCATCTTTAATTTCGTCTTTATCGTAACAGCCGGTCGTGCAGACAATCAGCATGGCGGACAATACGAGGTGGAATAGTTTCTGTTGTTTCATAGCCTTTACTTTTTGTGGGGATGTACATGCAAAGATAAGTTTATTTTTTGAAACTGTTCATAATAAGTACTTTATTTTCCTGATAATATAGTCTTTCCGTAGAGGCAGATTGTTTTTGAATCATAAATAAAGCTTAATTTTAGCTCTTCTGTTTGCAGTTTTTCGGATATGGCAGCGTCCATTATGTAAAAGAGAAACGAATATGAATTTGAATTGCGCCATTTTACATGCAGACCCGGAGATTGCCGGAAGGTTGGAAGAGTATATCGACAAGGTTCCTTTTCTCTCTTTGCACGGAAAGTACGGCAATCCTCTTGAAGCGCTGAAGGATTATTATGAGACAAAAGTGGAAGTTTATTTTATTGGCATCTATCCGGTGGAAGAAGGTGAAATCAACGGAATGGATTTTTGCAGGCTCTTGTCCTCGTCCACTCGTGTCATTTTCATTACAGACACCGACCGCTATGCTGCCGAATGTTTCCGTCTGGATGCGTTGGACTATCTGATGGACGGGCTCAATTTCTCCACGTTTTTCCAGTCTGTCAGCAAAGCGGCACGCTGGTTCTCTTTGCAGGATGCAGGTACGTCCGACTCCAAACACAGGCAAGGTCCGGAAGAGGTTCCGAAGGTGATTTACATGCGGTGTGACAACCGCATCATGCGGCTCGACCTGGAACGGATAAACTATATAGAAGGTATGGGCGATTATGTGAAGATTTTCTGTAAAGATTCCCCTAAGCCTATCTTGAGCCTATGCAGTATGAAGTACATGGAGGAAAAACTTCCGGCGAACGAATTTATCCGCGTGCACCGTTCTTTTATTGTCCGCATGGACTGCATCAGCGCCATCGGGCGCAGCACATTGCTCATCGAGCAGAAGGATGTCCCCATTGGCGATGCTTACCGCGAAAGGGTGAAAGGGTATGTGTCCAGGCTGGCAATGTTGTAATACCCTGTTTTCAGATACTATATACTTTGTTTGTTGGATCTATAGTTCCAGCGTGCTGCATCTATATATGCAACGCGTTGCATATATAGATCCAACAAATGATAATCATTCGGTGTAAAATCCGTGTAATCTGTGGTGAACCGGAACCTTGTATTACTTTAGTTTTGCTCTCGAAATCCTTTCCCCGAACGTCAAGTTCAGATTCAGGCTGAATCGGCTTTCCTGCATCAGATTGCTGCGTGTGTTCAGTTGTTTCCGCCAGGTGGCGCCCAGCGAAAGATAGGAGTACCGGATGGGGAAACTCGCCCCTACACTGGCTTCCAGATACTGCATCTTCCCGCCTTTCAGGTTGATATAGGAGTTGCCGAAACCTATTCCACCCATCAGCTCGGTGGAACGTGCCAGACGTGGCTTGGTAATGTAGCTGCCTCCCAGGTTCACTTTGTGCTGGTTCTCGTATTTCATGGAAGTGTAGGAGGAGGAGTTGCGGCTCCAGTCCAGGTAGTTGTAGTCGGCGGTCAGCACCCAGCGTTCGGTGGTTATGCTGAGGCCGGTGCCGAGGTGCATGGGCAGATATTGTGTACGGCTGTGGTATCCTTTATCGAGGTTCTCGCTGGTAGATGAGTTGCTGTAAGTCAGTGTATTGTCGTGGCTGATGGGAAGGGAGGAAGCAAATACCAGCCCTGCCGCCCACTTCCGTTGTCCGGTCGCACCCCATTCGTAATGTATGCCGAAGTCCGCATAAAAGGCCTGTTTAGAAGATTCGTACTTTACGACGGCGCTTTCCTGCGTTTCGCTTTGCGTCACTGTGCCCGCTATCATCCCCAGGTTGATGCCGACCGACAGTTGCCTGCTCAGTGCAAAGGCATTGGTGACGTAGCACCGGTATAGTCCGCCCGTACCCTCAAAGAGCGAGTAGGTGTAGTTGCCGGGCATTCCCTCTATCTCTTCTTCGGTCTGGATGACATAGCCCACACTGCTGTATGGTGCTGCACCTACAAGGGCATACCAGCGCGGCAGGACACGGAAGCTCATGCTGATGCGGTTGGGGTTGCCGGTGAAGTTGGAGCTGTGTTCGCTCAGAAAGGAGTAGCGGGCATATGAGGCAGATACACCCACATCGAACGTGAAGCAGGCGGTGTCCATGCGGGTGATGGCTGCGGGGTTCAGCGTGTTCAGAAATCCGGTACGGTTCAGGGCGATGCCCGTGTTGCCCATGCCGGCATAACGTCCGCCGTCACCGGCACTCAGTTCGCCCACTCCGTACATGGAGGTGGGCAGGTTGGTGGTGTTCTGGGCCACGGCGGTGAGGCTTGCCGTACACAGACTGCACAGCAGAAGGGGAATCCGGTAATGGCGTTTCATTGCTCGTTGTATATTTTGAATCTTACGTCTAATCTGCATTGTCTCTCTTGTTCGGGGTCGTTGGTGAAGATGACCTGGTTGAAGGTGGTGGTGCTTTCTTCGTCTGTCAGACTCATCAGCAGTTTCTGCCGCTTGATGCCCGAAGTGCCGTAGTTGTTGCGGATGAATTCGGTGAGGTCGAAGGAGTAGTAGGTCTCTTTCCCGTACATCTCGTCGATGGTCAGGTCGCCGGTCTGTACGGTTACGCCGTCACTGCCGTATACGTAGTCCTCCAGCACATTGTTCTCGTCCGTGATATAAAGGCGGATGTCATTGGGAAGCTGGCTCACTTCGTTGTAGCTCCGGGCCAGAGGATAGAGGTAGAGTGTGGCGCTCTCTATGGAGACTATCTGTCCGGCACTTCCGAGGCTGTTGAGGTAGGGGAATTCCAGTTGGTTGTAGTAACCCGTCAATCCCTGCATATAGGCCAGGCAACCCATGTCGCTGGAGTGGACGAGGTTCTCTATTCCGCTTTTCAGGGAAGCAAGGTGGGTGCCGGTGGGGTCGTGCCGGATACCGGTATAGGCATAGTCGGTGTTTATGTTGAAAGTCAGCACTTGTCCGGTCCGCTGGTTGGAGACTTCCTGATAGTGGAGGTTGATGCTCATGGCAGAGTCGTTCACCATGAATCCGGTGATACACTGCCCGTCGTTTTCGGGAACAAAGGCCAGTCCGGGGAATTTCTTCTTGAACTTGTCTTGGGTATCGAAGTAGTCGTCCTGCGCCACGAGGTCATTCAGCAGTTGTTGTCCCCATGAGTCGGGCAGGCGGACGCTTACTTCCTTCTTCCGCCCCGGGCAGGGGGTGAAGGTAAAGCTGAAGAGCGGGGTATCTTCCGTCGGGAGTACGGTGCTGTTGTAAAGGTCCTCGTCGTTGTCCAGCACGATAGGGTTTTTCAGCCGGTAGATGGAGATGCGCTGTTGCGTCAGGGTATCTCCCCAGAAATGGCCCGAAGGTATCATTCGCAGTACGAGGGAGTCGAGGGTATAGGTATAGTCTGTGTTGGGGGTGAAGTCGGACGTGGAGTATTCGGCATAGTAGGTGGCGGATACTTCTCCCCAGGCGCTGCTCCGGTAATGTCCCAGCTGGCAGATGCTGTCGCCCCGGGTCTCTATGGAGTCCAGCAGGATGGTGCTGATGTCTACCGAGCAGGTGTCTGCGTATACATTATAGAAGGAGCTTTCCACGAGGCTCTTTCCAAGCTGCGAGTTCTCGTCCTGGCAGGCGCAGAAGATAGCGAGGACTGCGAATAAGCTGTACAATGACTTCTTCATTTCTGTTCTTTTAGTTGGCGGCAAAGGAAAGGCAAAACTTTTATATCTTCCTACAAAAATCGGCGTTTGGACGGTTTTTATCGGTAAAGGCGTTTAACGGGAATTTCGGACTGTTCGTCGGTTATTTTTGTCGGTGTGGTTGCGGTGGTTTACTTTTGCGGACAGACAAAAAGGACCTCCCGCAGCTTCTTGTTTTGGAAAGTGGGAAGTATAAAGCTTAATCATTAAAAAAACAATAAACAATGAACAGACTATTGGTAGGAATAATGTTGCTGGCCATCGTGTGCATTGCCGGCAGTTGTACGGACGAGGATGAATACACTCAGGGGCAGTGGATGAAGAAAGCCAGCTATAACGGTGTGTACCGCGCTTATGCCTCCGGCTTCACCATCGGCAATTATGGATATTTGTGTGGCGGCTTCTACGGAGCGAACAAGGATTACCTGAACGACCTTTGGGAGTATGACATGAGCCGGAACAGCTGGACGCAGTGTGCCGACATGCCCGTTGCCGGGCGCAAGGCTGCCGTGGGCTTTGCCGTGAATGGCAAGGGATACATTACGACCGGTTCCGTAAAGGACGGCTCCTCGTCCTACTGTGTAGCAGATACCTGGGAGTATGACCCTGCCACGGATACCTGGACACGGAAAGACGACTTCAAAGGTGGAGTACGCGATGGTGCCCTGGCTTTCAGTATAGGCGGATATGGCTATGTCGGTACGGGCTGCAACAGCGACGCTACCGGCAGCGAGAGTGCCTACAAGATGGACTTCTACCGTTTCAACCCCAATGGCGCCGAAGGTTCGCAATGGGAAGCGGTGAGCGGGTATGGAGGCGAGAAGCGCTACTTCGGTACGGCATTCGTCATCGATGAGGTGGCCTACATCTGTTGCGGGCGAAACAACAGTACCGATCTGGTGGATTTCTGGAAGTTCGACGGAAGCAACTGGACCCAGTTGCGTGACATTGCCGATACGGACTCCGACAATGACTATGACGATGACTACGCCATCACACGGTCCGAAGCCGTATCCTTCGTCATCGGTGGAAGGGGATTTGTGGCTACGGGAATACGTAACAGCACTTCCTTGAGCAGCGACTACTGGCTGTACGACCCTGACAAGGACTTATGGTACGGCGATTCCGATGACGACTTTACCCCCATTACAGATGTACATAATTATCCTTCCGGTGCTTCTTCGCGCAGGGCTGCCGTTGGTTTCTCTACCGGCGAACGTGGTTTTGTGCTGACAGGAACAAGTGGTACCAGCTACTTTGATGATGTGTACGAACTTCTACCCGATGAGGAAGAGGAAGTCTGATTCGCCCCATAATTGAACGGAACTTATGAAGCTGATGTTTATTATGATAAAGATAGGTGTACCGGCTGTGATGGCGGTATGCCTTTCTTGCTGTTCGGGTCATACTGCCGGCGGTGGCAATGAGTTGAAATGCCGGGTGATGGAGGTGGAAGGCGGTTACGGCTACGTGGTGCTGCATGGAGCCGATACCCTGATATATCAACCTTTTATACCTGCTTTGAGCGGTCGCCTGCCATTTGCAACAAAGGTGGAAGCGCTGGCGGCCGGTCGGCTGGTATGCCGTAAGCTTGCCGATGGGCAAGCTCCGGCATTGAGCAGGGAGGAGGTGGAGTCTTGTCTGACAGACACTGGACTCTAATCTTCTAAAGAATCCTTTACTTCGTGATGTATTTCCGAGCAGTCATAAGGGTATCTCTGCATGAATTTACCCTTGAGTACCTTCTTTGTATCGCTATCGGGACGTGAAAGGGTGGCGGTGAATGTCACTTGAAGCCGTTTGTAGTAGATGGTTGAAGTGTATATGTTCCATTTCATGCCCACTATGTCTACTTCAAAATGTTTATATCTCAGTTCGTCTTCTTTGTAATACTTGCCTTGGTTGATGAAGAATAACAGTTGTTGTCCCATGATTATTTTTCCGTCTTCTATGTGGTTGGGCAGATAGATGCTACGTTTCTCCGGGTCTATGCTTTTGAAGGTTTCATCAGAGTGCCCATCGGGTATGAATGCGTATTCTGTCCATTTATTGATGAATGGATAGTAGTCATGCTTGTCGGTTGTGTTTCCCAGATTTTCATTTTTATAGGTACTCTTATCAGGTCCTGTTCCGGCTTCTTTCACTCCGTCACCTTCTTCCACGCTGTATTCGATGGACTCTATCTGATAGAAGTTAGTGCACGGTTCTTGGTGTATGATGATTTGTTCCTTGTAGAGTCCCGTTTTCATCTCAAGGTTGATGATGAGGCTACGGGATTCACCTAAGTCAAAGTTGTCTTTAAAGTGCAGGATGAGATGGCTGTCGGTGTCCCGTTCCAAGTCCCACCATTTATAATGCAGGCTTCCCGTACCTTCCAGTTGTGGGAGCTTGTTGCCATCCATCATGAGGTCTCCCCATGGGGTGGTGATGGAGGTTATGCGCCAGTCGCCGCGTGTTAGGTCTATCTGCAGGGTAGAGGCTTCGCCCTTCACGGTAGTTTCCTGAAAGGGCGAGAGGCGGATTTCATCGCTATCATTGCAAGCCGTCAGGCCGCAAAGGAAAAGAGCGAACAAAAGGATGGATTGGAATAAGTCAGTCGTTTTCATGTTGGTTATTATTTGATTATGTCCATTGGACGTGGCATTCTTTGTAAATGCTGCACGACAAAGATAATTATTTCCTCTTTACGCTGTATTCTCCGAAAGAAAGAAGTGTTCTTTTTTGTCGGATAATACGGGTTTTATTAACTTGCGCACAAATTATCGCTAATCATTAACCACTAACCATTAATTCCATGAAATACCAAGTTGCCATTATCGGTGGAGGTCCTGCGGGATATACTGCTGCCGAAGCTGCCGGAAAAGTAGGATTGAGTGTCGTACTATTTGAGAAGCAGAGTCTCGGTGGAGTGTGCCTGAATGAAGGGTGTATCCCTACCAAGACCTTGTTGTATTCGGCCAAGACCTATGACGGAGCCCGCCATGCTGCAAAGTATGCGGTCAGTGTGCCCGAAGTATCGTTCGATTTGCCCAAGATTATTGCTCGCAAGCAGAAGGTAGTGCGCAAGCTGGTATTGGGAGTCAAAGGAAAGCTGACTGCCCATGGTGTGACGATTGTCAGCGGAGGGGCCACAGTGACGGACAAGAATCATGTGGAGTGCGGCGGAGAAACCTACGAATGCGATAACCTGCTGCTCTGCACCGGTTCCGAAACCTTTGTCCCTGCCATTCCCGGCATAGACAAAGTGTCCTATTGGACTCATCGTGATGCACTGGATAACAAGGAACTGCCCGCTTCGCTTGCCATCATCGGCGGCGGTGTCATCGGTATGGAGTTCGCTTCTTTCTTCAACAGCCTGGGAGTGCAGGTAACCGTCGTCGAGATGTTGGACGAGATACTGGGAGGCGGTATGGACCGAGAGCTGGCGGGTATGCTCCGTGCAGAGTACGCCAAGCGGGGAATCAAGTTCATGCTGAGTGCAAAAGTAGTGTCTGTCATGCCGGATACTGCCGAAGCTTCTTCCCTTATCCAGGTGAATTATGAAACAGCCGACGGTCCCGGTTCCGTCGTTGCCGAACGGCTTCTGATGAGTGTCGGGCGCCGTCCGGTAATGAAAGGCTTCGGATTGGAGAATCTGGGCTTGGAAAGAACGGAGCGCGGAAATGTCTTTGTCAACGGACAGATGCAGACTTCAGTTCCCGGAGTATATGCTTGCGGCGACTTGACGGGATATTCCTTGCTGGCGCATACAGCCGTCCGCGAGGCGGAAGTAGCCATACATTCCATCATTGGCAAGAAGGATGCCATGAGCTACCGTGCCATCCCCGGCGTGGTATATACTAATCCCGAAATAGCCGGTGTGGGCGAGACAGAAGAATCCCTGCAGAAGAGAGGCGTTGCCTATCGTGCTGTGAAGCTTCCGATGGCGTACAGTGGTCGCTTTGTAGCAGAGAATGAAGGAGTGAATGGCGTCTGCAAGTTACTGTTGGGCAGTGACGATACCGTATTGGGGGCACATGTCTTGGGTAATCCCGCTTCGGAAATCATCACGCTGGCAGGCATGGCTATTGAACTGAAACTTACTGCCGATGAATGGAAGAAGATTGTCTTTCCGCACCCCACGGTGGGAGAGATATTCAAGGAGGCATTGTAGAACCCATGACTATTGTTTCATATAAACATAAAAGATGAAAACCGTAAAGCTAATCACCTGCGACGATGCCTTTCAGGCACATGTTATTCAGGGTGCCTTGAAGAATGAGGGCATTGCGTCTGTTTTGCATAATGAAAACATGTCTTCCGTGATGCGCGGATATGTCCGTGATGTCACGGGAGTGGATATATTTGTCTATGAGGACGAATATGACAATGCCCTCCGTCTGCTTGAACGGAACCAGATGATTCCGGAACAGTTGAGGTACTGCCCCCATTGCGGTTCGGATGAGATTAAGTTTGTGCTGAAGAAGAGCCATCGGGTGCGTGCTGTGGTGGCTGCTGTTATTGCGGCATTGTCGGCCGCACCTCCGGGCACTGAGCATTGGGAGTATGTATGCAGGAAGTGCGGCACTCATTTTGAGAAGCCGGTGGCGAAAGGAACAGTTGAAGAATAATCAGGTGTTTATTCTTTTAACCGCTTTTCAATCCAGTCCCGGTTTTTACGTCCCAATCGGCTTTCCGCAAAATCCAGGAAAGCCGATGTGTCTGTTATATGGGCTTGGATGACACCTGCCAGAAAGTTGAAGAAAGGTTCTTCACCCACTCGGACAAGCAGGTCGGCGAGTAGTACTGACCCTTTCCTATAGAGGGCAAGATGCGCTTCGCGGTCGTTGCGGTCAATACCCCAGATAGGACGGATATGGCGTGTTTCCTTACGGTAGGCGTCGATGTAAGCGGCATAGGCTTTTTCGCCGCGGGCGTGGCGTATGTATTGCAAAGCACTGAATTCGGCAAAAGATTCGTTCAGCCAGTCGTGCCAAGATTCCACCGGAGCCTTGTTCCACCAGAAGTGGCCGATTTCGTGGGCGGTGTTCTTGAGTACATATTCATTGAATGTTCGGGAACTGAGCATAATGAAATTTTTACGGCTGTACCCTCCTGAGGTGCCGGAAGCTGAAAGCAGGAATTTCATGTAAATATCCTCATCTCCCGCAATTTTATAAAGGCGTCGGAAGAATTTCAAGGCATTGTGGCAACATTGAAGTGCCGAGTCTGCACCGGCATCCGGGAAGTCTGTATAGATAAGTTCAATGGTAGTTCCGTTATCATTGATGCGGCGGCTTTTCAGCATGGGTGAAGCCAGGATAACATTGTCGAAATTCTCCCAAGGTTGTTCCATTTCCCACATCCCTTCTTCTGTATGGGAAATAATACCTGAGCCGCTCACCGTATAACCGTCAGTGATGCCGATTCGTAAGTGCGAATAATCTGCCCGGTTACCGTTGCAGACAGGATACCATCCCGTATAGTAACCAAGTTCAATCCAATGGTCATTGAATGATTTTGCAGGGCCCTGCACTTCCTGCATGTAGAGTGTGTAACGGGTATTTATGCGGCAGCGGTCATCGGCTCCTGCCGGCCGGTAGAGGGTCAAGGTCCGTCCGTCGGGAATGAATTGGGCAGGTGCCGGGGCAAGCGTATCGAAACGGTAGGTTATCTCCCGGCTGCTGTGGCGTAGTGTGTCGATACGGGCATGGCGCCATAGTACCAACGAGATTGAGTCACTGTCCTGGAAATCGACTTCAAACGAACCGCCAACTTCGACTTGTCGGTTCGGTACATCAATCTGTACGGTTAAGTCATAACTGACAATGCGCGGAGATTCTTGTGCCCGAAGCATGGGGGAGAAAAGGAGGCATATTGTAAAGCTGGCAATTGTAAGTTGTAGTTTCATGGTACATCAATTTTAGAGTGATAGTAACTGGGAGATTTTGCCTATGCAATCTATGCAAAAGTAGTATTTTTAAAGGAATATTAAGATGGATGGCTGGATATAATTTATGAAAAGACTACCTGGTTATTGTTCATTTGTAAGATTGTCGTACTTTTGCCTTTAAAGATAAATATATTTATGAAAAGGATATTGTTGCTGTTAATTTTATCCGTCTGCCTGCTCCCATTGTGGTCCCAAGAGACGGTAACTCCGGTGAAGCCGCTCTCTGCGCGGATTGATGCGTTGATAGAACACAAACTTCCCGCAGGCTCTAATGTGGCCATTTCGGTCTATGACCTGACTGCCGGCAAGCCCTTGTACGGCTATCAGGCGGACAAGCTTTCCCGTCCCGCTTCCACTATGAAGCTGCTGACCACCATTACCGCCCTTTCCCGTCCCGAAGCCGACGAGCCGTTCCGTACGGAAGTGTGGTATCAGGGAACCATTGAGCGCGATACCTTGCAGGGGAATATGTATGTGATAGGCGGTTACGACCCGGAGTTTGATGAAGAGGCATTGGATTCCCTGGTGGCTGCCGTGGCCCGTTTCCCCTTCTCTGTCATCAAAGGCAAGGTGTATGGAGATGTCTCCATGAAAGACTCCTTGTACTGGGGCAGCGGCTGGTTGTGGGATGATACTCCCTATTCCTTCCAGCCCTACCTCTCACCGCTGATGCTGAATAAAGGAGTGGTGAAGGTTACCGCCACACCCGGCGAACGGGGCGACAGCGCACGCCTTGAATGCACTCCCGCCTCTTCCTATTATACACTGACGAACAAGACCCAAAGCCGTACCCCTTCTGCCGGACGTTTCCGTGTGTCGCGCGACTGGCTGGTGAACGGGAACAACATCACCGTGACGGGCAACGTCGATGCCCGCCGTGCAGGTACGGTCAATATATTTTCTTCGCAGGACTTCTTCATGCATACCTTTATGGAACGGTTGCAGGCACGAGGCATCCGGTGCATTCCGGCGGTAGATGCGGAAGTCTCTTACCTCTTCGGCGAGTTCAGGCAAGACAGCCTCTCCGTACGGATGGCTTCCTACGAAACTTCCGTGCAGGATGTGGTGAAACAGATAATGAAGGAGAGCGATAATCTCAATGCCGAAGCCATGCTCTGCCGGTTGGGTGTGCAGAGCAGCGGAAAGAAGCGTGTCTCTGCCGAGGACGGGCTTTCTGCCATCCGCATGCTGATAAAAGAGATGGGATATAACCCCGATAGGTATAATCTGGCAGATGGTTGCGGTCTTTCCAATTACAACTACATTTCACCGGAACTCTTGGTTTCTTTCCTGCGATATGCCTACTCGCGTACGGATGTTTTCCAGAAACTTTATAAGGCTTTGCCCATTGGCGGCGTGGACGGTACACTGGAGTTCCGCATGAAGAAAGGCACCCTTTCCCACAGAAATGTACATGCCAAGACGGGTTCCTTTACCGCCATCAACTGCCTGGCCGGCTACCTTAAAGCCCGCAACGGACACGAGATAGCCTTTGCCATCATGAACCAGAATGCACTGTCGGGCAGGGAAGCACGCGCTTTCCAGGATGCGGTGTGTGATGAAGTGATACGTTGAGGTTTAGCCATCGTAAAGTTGACCTTTAGCGTCGTAAAGTTAAGGTTTAGCTTCCTAATGCAGACCTTTACGGAGTGAGCCCCAAGAGTAGGGGAAATCATTCCTCTTTCGTATTGCGGTAGCGTGCCGGAGACATACCCAGATAAGACTTCACATACTTCCCGAAGAAAGACTGGTTGGGGAAATTAAATTCTTCTGCAATCTCCTTGATGGACTTGTCCGAATGCTTCAGCCGGTACTTGATGTGCTCGATGGCACTTTCGTTAATCAAGTCCAGCGGTGTACGTCCGCATGCCTGCTTGATGACCTTCGAAAAGTGTTTGGGACTATAGCAGAGTGCATCGGCATAATATCCTACAGAACGGTGTATGCCGTTGTCTTTGGACAACATCTCTATAAACTTACGCAGGATATAGTCGGACTGTTTGATGCTTTCTTTTGTATCGACTGTCATTTCTGAAGGGTTCACTTCTTTGTTGAGGTGTCCCAACATCTCACAGAAAATGGCAGAAAACAAGTATTGCATCACTTCCCTGTGATAGTGATGAGGCTCGTCGTTTATCTTTGCCATAAGCAGTTCCCGGTAGAATTTGAAGATTTCCTTGTCCCCTTCCTCCCCGACAGACTTTATGGGATTGTTGTGGATATGCATAACGGTATTCCATGTATCCTTCTCCATCTTGACCACGCGTTGTAGGAACTGTGTGGAGAATGCGGCAAGCCTTATCTTGTGCTTTGGGCTTACCATCGCGTGGCTGATAATGGTATTGGGAAGGCCGAGCAGTAAGTCGCCTGCTTCCAGTTGGTAGGTTTTGTAGTTGACGTCCAACTGGATACAGCCTTCTAGACAGATAGCGATAAGGAAGCATCCTAATCTTATTGTATCTTCATTGTAGGGGCTTCCCTCCAGACTATTGATTATGACAAAGTCATTGTCTACATAGTCAAGGACATGTTCGCTGTTTTTAAAGTCCGCGATTTCTACGATTTTTATGTTCCCTTTCTCCATATTCTTCCTTTTTCGTTTTGCAAAGTTGGTGAATAATGGGAAATATGGGATGTTCCATTATGCGGCTTTCTTGTTCTATATGTCATTTATAGACAATTCATTAGCCTTAAAAAAGATGAATGTCGAAAAAGGAACATCTTTGGTGTGTAATTGGTCATTATGGCGTTGTTCCTTTCTCCTACTTTTGCCATCGGTTTTAACAAAAAGACAATGAGAAAAAGTATGATTACATTGAACAGGAAATGGATACGGCTGATAGGGATTGTCGGCTGTACAATGTGTTTGGCATCTTGCAAGCAGGCAACGGATGCTTCCGGAATGAAACCTTCTTACGCTACCATGAAAGTGGAGGCGACGGACAAAGAGCTTTCCACTTCGTACTCAGCAACGATACGCGGACGGCAGGACATAGATATTTATCCGCAAGTGTCGGGTACCATCGAGAAGTTGTGTGTGACCGAGGGGCAGAAGGTGCGCCGGGGACAACTGCTTTTCATCATCGACCAGGTTCCCTACAAGGCTGCACTCAAAACGGCCGTTGCCAATGTGGAAGCGGCACGTGCCGCACTGGCTACTGCCGAACTGACTTATAACAGCAACAAGGAATTGTATGCGCAGAAAGTGGTTTCGGAATTCAGCCTGAAGACTGCCGAAAACAGCTACCTTACCGCCAAGGCGCAACTCTCGCAGGCCGAGGCCCAGGAGATAAGCGCACGCAACAACCTCTCCTATACGGAAGTGAAGAGTCCCAGCGACGGGGTGGTGGGGGCATTGCCCTACCGTGCAGGGGCATTGGTCAGCCCCAGCTTGCCGCAACCGCTGACAACGGTCAGTGACAACAGCGACATGTACGTTTACTTTTCCATGACCGAGAACCAGTTGCTCGCCCTGACACGCCAGTACGGCAGCATGGACGAGGCGCTGAAGAACATGCCGGCGGCAGAGCTGCGTCTGAACGACAATTCCGTCTACGACAAGAAAGGTACCATCGAGTCCATCAGTGGTGTCATCGACCGCCAGACGGGTACGGTAGTGGCACGCGTGGTCTTCCCCAACGAATCGCGCCTGCTCCATAGCGGGGCATCGGGCACGGTGGTGGTGCCTGCCACGTATAAGAACTGCATTGTGATTCCGCAAGAAGCCACCGTACAGTTGCAGGACAAGACATTGGTATACAAGGTAGTGGATGGCAAGGCCGTCTCTACCCTGATTACCGTGGCAGGAATAAATGACGGACGCGAATACGTGGTGCTGGACGGACTGAAAGTGGGTGACGAGATTGTTTCCACAGGTGCCGGACTGCTGCGCGAAGGAACGCAAGTGAAATGATGATTGCTATTTTATCAACTATCAATGACCCATTAAGATGAAAGGAAATATATTTATAAAACGGCCGGTGATGGCTATCTCCATCTCCGTACTGATTCTGGTGATAGGGCTCATTTCGCTCTTTACGCTGCCGGTGGAACAATATCCTGACATTGCGCCTCCTACGGTATATGTCAGTGCCAACTACACCGGCGCCGATGCCGAAGCCGTGCTGAACAGTGTCATCATGCCGTTGGAGGAGAGCATCAACGGTGTGGAGAACATGATGTACATCAGTTCTACCGCCACCAATGCCGGTTCTGCCACCATACAAGTCTATTTCAAGCAGGGCACGGACCCCGACATGGCTGCGGTGAACGTACAGAACCGCGTATCCAAGGCGCAGGGACTGCTGCCCGCCGAAGTGACGAAAATCGGTGTGACTACCCAGAAGCGGCAGACCAGCTTCCTGCAAATCGGCGCTTTGGTGAGCACCGACGGGCGCTACGACCAGACGTTCCTTGCCAATTACCTCGACATCAACGTGATTCCGCAAATCAAACGTATCGAAGGTGTGGGTGACGTAATGGAGCTGGGTGATACCTACAGTATGCGCATCTGGCTGAAACCGGAACGGATGGCGCAGTATGGACTGGTCCCTTCGGATGTGACCGCCGTATTGGGCGAGCAGAACATCGAAGCGCCTACCGGTTCGCTGGGCGAGAATTCAAAGAACGTGTTCCAGTTTACGATGAAGTATCGTGGACGCCTGAAGAGTGTGGAGGAATTCCAGAACACGGTGGTACGCTCGCAGAGCGACGGTTCCGTGCTCCGTCTGAAGGACGTGGCGGATGTGGAGCTGGGTACGCTGACCTATAGTTTCCGCAGTGAGATGGACAGCAAGCCGGCGGTACTTTTCATGATGTTCCAGACGGCAGGCTCCAACGCAACCGCCGTCAACAAGCAGATTACCGCACAGATAGACGAGATGAGGAAGAGCCTGCCCGAAGGGACGGAATTTGTGACGATGATGAGTTCCAACGACTTCCTCTTCGCTTCCATACACAATGTGGTGGAGACACTGGTCATTGCCATTATACTGGTAATTCTGGTGGTGTATTTCTTCCTGCAGGACTTCAAGAGTACGCTTATACCCTCCATTTCCATTATCGTGTCGCTGGTCGGCACGTTTGCCTGCCTGGTGGCTGCGGGGTTCAGTCTCAATATCCTGACGCTGTTTGCGTTGGTGCTTGCCATCGGTACGGTGGTGGACGATGCCATCGTGGTGGTGGAGGCTGTGCAGTCCAAGTTCGACGCCGGATATAAGTCTCCCTACCTTGCCACGAAGGATGCGATGGGCGATGTGACGATGGCTATCATCTCTTGTACCTGCGTGTTCATGGCGGTGTTTATCCCCGTGACGTTTATGGGTGGTACTTCGGGTGTGTTTTATACGCAGTTCGGCATTACGATGGCAACGGCAGTGGGCATCTCCATGATTTCGGCATTGACGCTTTGCCCCGCCTTGTGCGCCATCATGATGCGTCCGTCGGACGGTACGAAGAGTGCGAAGAGCATCAACGGACGGGTGCGTGCGGCATACAATGCCTCGTTCAACGCCGTGCTGGGCAAATATAAGAAAGGTGTGATGTTCTTCATCCACCACCGCTGGATGGTGTGGACTTCATTGGCGGCTACCGTCGTATTGCTGGTTTACCTGATGAGTACCACCAAGACGGGGCTTGTGCCGCAGGAGGACCAGGGTGTCATCATGGTGAACGTCAGCACGTCTCCGGGAAGCACGCTGGAAGAAACCACGAAGGTGATGAACAAGCTGGAGGACATCCTGAAAAACACTCCCGAGATAGAACACTATTCCAAGGTGGCAGGATACGGATTGATGTCCGGTCAGGGCACTTCCTACGGTACCATCATCATCCGTCTGAAGGACTGGGGCGAGCGGAAGGGGAGCGAACACACGTCCGACGCTGTGGTGGCCCGTCTCAATGCACAGTTCTACGGTGTGAAGGAGGCACAGATATTCAGCTTCCAGCCGGGTATGATTCCGGGCTATGGTATGGGTAACTCCCTGGATCTGAACCTGCAGGACAGAACGGGTGGTGACATGGCTACGTTCTACGAGGCAGTGATACAGTTTCTGGGTGCGTTGAACCAGCGTCCTGAGGTGGCTATGGCGTATACCTCTTATGCTATGAACTTCCCGCAGGTATCGGTAGATGTAGATGCGGCCAAGTGTAAGCGTGCGGGCATTTCGCCGAGTGTGGTGCTCGACGCATTGGGCAGCTATTGCGGCGGTGCCTATATTTCCAACTACAATCAGTTTGGCAAGGTGTACCGCGTCATGATGCAGGCATCGCCCGAATATCGTCTGGACGAACAGGCACTGGGTAATATGTTTGTGCGCAACGGTACGGAGATGGCTCCGGTCAGCCAGTTCGTGACGTTGAACAAGGTGCTCGGTCCGGAGACGGCAAACCGTTTCAATCTGTACAGCGCTATCGCCGCTAATGTGAATCCGGCGGAAGGATATTCGTCCGGTGAAGTGCAGAAAGTGATTGCGGAAGTGGCAGAACAGACATTGCCGCTGGGCTACGGTTACGAGTACGGAGGTATGGCACGTGAGGAAGCCAATACTGGTGGTGCGCAGACTGTCTTTATTTATGCCATCTGTATCTTCCTTATCTATCTCATCCTGGCATGTCTTTATGAGAGTTTCCTGATACCGTTTGCGGTCATCTTCTCCGTACCGTTCGGGCTGATGGGTTCATTCCTCTTTGCCAAGGTTCTGGGATTGGAGAACAACATCTATTTGCAGACGGGTGTGATTATGCTGATTGGCTTGCTCGCCAAGACGGCCATCCTGATTACGGAGTATGCCATCGAGCGGCGCCGCAAGGGAATGGGCATTGTGGAATCAGCTTATTCGGCCGCCCAGGTCCGTTTGCGTCCTATCCTGATGACGGTGCTGACGATGATATTCGGTATGCTTCCGCTGATGTTCTCGAGTGGTGCGGGCGCCAACGGTAACTCTTCGCTGGGTACGGGCGTAGTAGGCGGCATGCTCATCGGAACGCTAGCGCTGCTTTTCGTCGTTCCGGTGTTCTACATCATCTTCGAGTACTTACAGGAGAAGGTTCGTCCGCCAATGGAGGAAGAAGCCGATATGCAGGTATTGCTTGAAAAGCAGAAGAGTGAGGCAGAACGGGCGAAAGATTGAGGAAAATAAAATAAAAACAGATTGGAACAATGAAGAAACATATCATCCTATTGTCCGCCGCCGGTTTGCTGTTCAGCAGTTGCGGCGTGTACACCAAATACAAACCCGCTACCGAGGTCCCCGACGGCCTCTATGGGGAAGAAATGGCAGCTTTTACGGAGAGCCTCGCCGGTTCTCCGGCTGCCACCGAAGACAGCCTGGACCTTGGCCTGGGCGGCATGGACTGGCACGAGCTTTTCACCGACCCGCATCTGCAGGCACTCATCGGACAAGGGTTGCAGAACAATACCGACTACCAGTCGGCACAGCTCCGCGTGGAAGAGGCTGAAGCCACCCTGCTGTCCGCAAAGCTTGCCTTCCTGCCCTCCTTTGCCCTTGCGCCGCAGGGCACGGTGAGCAGCTTTGACAGCCGCAAGGCCACACAGACCTATTCGCTGCCCGTTACTGCCAGTTGGGAGCTGGATGTTTTCGGCCGCATGCGCAATGCCAAGAAACAGTCGAAGGCGCTCTATGCGCAGAGTCAGGACTATCTCCAGGCCGTGCGTACCCAGCTCATTGCCGGGATAGCCAATACTTACTATACCCTGCTGATGCTGGACCAGCAGCTTGCCATCTCCAGGCAGACCGAAGAGACGTGGCGGGAAACCGTTGCTTCCACCCGTGCCCTGATGAATGCGGGCATGGCGAACGAATCCGCCGTGTCGCAGATGGAGGCCACGTACTATCAGGTGCAGACTTCCGTGCTCGATTTGGAAGAACAGATAAACCAGGTGGAGAACAGCCTTGCGCTGTTGCTGGCAGAGACGCCCCGTCATTACGAGCGCGGTGTGCTGGCAGAGCAGCAGTTCCCCGTGGGCTTTTCTATAGGGATTCCTGTTCAGATGCTTTCCTGCCGTCCTGATGTCCGTTCGGCTGAGCGGACACTGGAAGCGGCGTTCTACGGCACCAATGCGGCGCGCTCTGCCTTCTATCCCTCCATCACGCTGGGCGGGAGTGCGGGCTGGACCAATTCTGCCGGTTCAATGATTGTGAATCCCGGCAAGTTCCTGGCTTCGGCAGTGGGTTCGCTGACGCAGCCGCTCTTTGCCCGCGGGCAGGTCATTGCACAGTACCGCATAGCCCGTGCCCAGCAGGAGGAGGCTTCCCTTGCCTTCCAGCAGACATTGCTGAATGCAGGCAGCGAGGTGAACGATGCCTTGACTGCCTGGCAGACAAGCCTATCCAAAAGCGAACTGCTGGACAAGCAGGTAGCTTCCTTGCAGACAGCTGCCCGCAGCACTTCCCTGCTGATGGAGCATGGCAACACCACCTATCTGGAGGTGCTTACCGCCCGGCAGACATTGCTCAACGCACAACTGGCACAGACGGCAAACCGATTTTCTGAAATACAAAGCCTGATTAACCTCTACAAGGCGTTAGGGGGAGGTCAGGAATAAAGTGTCATCATACTACTCTCTCTGCATCTTCACTTTAAATGTGAAGGAAGGGCTGTCTGGGAAGTGATTCCGGGGCAGCCCGCTTTCAATGAATAGGAGGGATTAAATGGAGGCAAGTATTTCTCTAGACAAATTATTGCAGTTTTTCACTCAATGCGAACGATAAGTGTTGGCTCGGTGAGAGATCGATTGAAGAAACTGAAAAGGAAACTGAAGCAAAAGATAGTGAGTTTACCGGTAAGAAGGAGGTTTTGCCAGGAATTGATGCAGGGATGTAGTAGGTACTGAAATAGCTTGTTGTTGGATCTATAGATGCAGCGTGTTCCATCTATATATGCAACGCGTTGCATATATAGATCCAGCAAACCGGAAATATACATGCAACGCGGTATATCTTTCGGGCGGTTTTTCTCCGCCTTTTTAGGGAGCAGTTTATTTATACTGTGCCCAGTCTACATTCTTCATGTCTCCACTTTTGGCCAGCTCAGCGTGCATAGCCAGTGCGGCGCGCAGGGCATGGGGAGTCTGTGACTTGCCGTCGGTCAGTTTCAGGTAATCCCACAGAATGTTCTTGTAGTCCGGATGAACACAGTTCTCGATGATGGCTTGTGCACGTTCTTTCGGACTCTTGCCGCGGAGGTCGGCCACACCTTGTTCGGTGATGATGATGTTGACGTCATGCTCCGTGTGGTCCATGTGCGAAACCATCGGCACGATAGCCGAGATTTTACCTTCCTTGGCAACGGACGGACAGGTGAAGATGGAGATATAGGCATTGCGGGTGAAGTCACCGCTTCCACCGATACCGTTCATCATCTTCGTACCGCCGATGTGCGTGGAGTTCACGTTGCCGTAGATGTCGGCTTCGATGGCGGTGTTGATGGAGATAACACCGAGTCGGCGCACCACTTCCGGGCTGTTGGAGATTTCCGACGGACGGAGCACCAGCTTGTCGCGGAAGAAGTCCATATCCTGGTAGATGCCTTCCAGGCAGTCGTTCGTTACGGTCAGTGAGCAGGCGCTTCCGAATTTCACGCGGCCTTCGCGGATAAGTCCGATAACGGAGTTCTGGATAACTTCTGTGTACATTTCAAACGGCGGGATGGTCTTGTCACGTCCCAAAGCACCCAGTACGGCATTGGCAATGTTGCCCACACCAGATTGCAGCGGCAGGAAGGTAGGCGGAATGATTCCGCGTTTCATGTCGGCGGCAAGGAAGTCGGCCACGTTCTGTCCGATTTTGTCGGTCAGCGGGTCGGCGGCGGCAAACGAACGTGCCTCGTCCGGCCAGTTAGTCTCCACTACGCCGACAATCTTTTTCGGGTCTACCTGGATGTAGGGCAGGCCGATACGGTCACTCGGTTTGTAGATGGGGATTTCGCGGCGGCAAGGAGGGTCGAGGGGTTCGTAGACGTCGTGCAGACCCATGGCACTCTTGCTGTGGGCGGCATTCAGTTCCACGATAATCTGGTCGGCCAGGCGGCAGACAGTCGGAGCGATACCGCCGGCAGCCGTCAGGTAGATTTTACCGTCGGGAGTAACTTCACATGCCTCGATGATAGCAACATTCACTTTTCCCATGAAACCATAGCGTACTTCCTGCGCCATCTGTGAGAGATGGATGTCGTTGTAGGCTATTTCGCCATTGTTCACGGCTTTGCGGAAATCGGCGTTGGTGGTGTAAGGAGCACGGTAGCGGATAGCTTTGGCGCGTGAAAGGATACCGTCGCAGGAATCTCCGGTAGAAGCACCGGTGAAGATACCTATCTGGAACGGGTTTCCTTTTGCATGTTCTGCTTCCGCGATTTTTGCTAATTCAGCCGTAACGGCTTTGGCTGTTCCTGCGGGAGTAAATCCGCTCAAGCCGATGTTGTAGCCATGTTTAATCAGGCTCGCAGCTTCTGCTGCCGAAATGTAATTGAGTGCCATAATATAAATAGTTATTTTTTCGTGTAAAGATTCTGAAGGGGCTCGTAATTGGTTCTGCAATTATCGACTGTCTTTAATATTTCCGTTGAAGTATTTCTGACCAGATGATGGCTTTCCTCGCTTCTTCTGCCGAGTGGATGCCGTATTCGGACGTTACTTCATCGGATTCCTGCGGACGGGATGCCGGGGAGGGAGGGGAAGCCTTTATGGAAGTGTGCTTGGATTTGGCAGACGGTTTGGATACCGGCTTGGGCTTTTCTGCCGGCTTGGGGCCTTCGGGAATAAAGCCTCCGTAAGTATCTCCGCCCCAGTATTCGGGCAGTGGGTTGTCAACGTCGGGCATAGGTATGTCGGGACTCTTGTCAGCATTTTTATTTGCTTCTTTCTTAAACTGCTTGACGAGTCCGATTACTATGACAGCCGCAACTAACAGAAACTTAAAGACATCTTCCATATTCTTTTTGATTTTCCACCCAAAGATAGTGCAATTATCTCTTATCTTTGCTTTTGGGCAAAGTTAATTATTTAATCTGATTACAGCCAAGGAATTGGTAATAAAAAAGGGCAGCTTCACAGCTCCCCTTAATTTTTTTAACCTAAACCTTAACTATGAAAAAATCTAATGTTTCTTTCATTCCACAAATTTGTGAATTAATTTGCTCTATGCCAAATTAACACTCGGAAAATGTTTGCTCTCTTAACATAAATTAGCTGATAAGGCGCAGATTGACAACTTGTAATGGCATTTTTCTTTCATTTCATCCGTTTATTGGGAGGGAAGAAGTATCTTTGCGCTCCGAATGACAGATACCAACTTATGATATAAACTGATTTTAAACGAACTGATTATGGAAAAAGTAACGGGAGCAGACTTTAAATCTGCAACTGCTGATGACAACAAGAAGTTGTTTATCGAGACTTACGGCTGCCAGATGAATGTGGCCGACAGTGAAGTGATTGCATCCGTCATGCAGATGGCGGGATATTCGGTGGCCGACACCCTGGAAGAAGCCGATGCAGTGTTTATGAACACCTGCTCCATCCGCGACAATGCGGAGCAGAAGATTCTGAACCGTCTGGAGTTCTTCCACTCGCTCAAGAAGAAGAAACGCGGCCTGATAGTGGGTGTGCTGGGCTGTATGGCAGAGCGTGTGAAGGACGACTTAATCACCAACCATCATGTGGACCTGGTGGTGGGGCCGGATGCCTACCTTACTCTGCCCGAACTGATTGCCTCGGTAGAGGCCGGTGAGAAAGCAATGAACGTGGAGCTCTCCACCACAGAGACCTATCGGGATGTCATCCCCTCGCGCATTTGCGGAAACCACATCTCCGGCTTCGTCTCCATCATGCGTGGGTGCAATAATTTCTGTACTTACTGCATCGTTCCCTACACCCGTGGCCGTGAGCGTAGCCGTGATGTGGAAAGCATCCTCAATGAAGTGGCCGACCTCGTGGCAAAGGGTTATAAGGAAGTCACCCTGCTGGGACAGAACGTCAATTCCTACCGCTTCGAGAAGCCGGACGGAGAGACGATTACTTTCCCAATGCTGCTGCGCACCGTGGCAGAGGCAGCGCCGGGCGTACGTATCCGTTTCACTACCTCGCACCCTAAAGACATGAGCGACGAAACTCTCCAGGTCATTGCCGACATGCCCAACGTATGTAAGCACATCCACCTGCCGGTACAGAGTGGGAGCAGCCGCATCCTGAAGCTGATGAACCGCAAGTACGACCGCGAGTGGTATATGGACCGCGTGGCAGCCATCCGCCGCATCATCCCCGATTGTGGCTTATCTACGGATATATTCTCCGGTTTCCATAGTGAGACGGAGGAGGACCACCAGCTTTCCCTCTCGCTGATGGAGGAGTGCGGATACGATTCCGCCTTCATGTTCAAGTACAGCGAACGCCCCGGTACGCATGCTTCCAAGCATCTGCCGGACGATGTGCCCGAGGAGGTGAAGATTCGCCGTCTGAATGAAATCATCGCCTTGCAAAACCGTCTCTCTGCCGAGGCGAATGCCCGTTGCGTGGGCAAGACGTACGAGGTGCTGGTGGAAGGTGTTTCCAAACGCAGCCGCGACCAGTTGTTCGGCCGTACGGAACAGAACCGTGTGGTGGTGTTTGACCGTGGCACGCACCGTGTGGGCGATTTTGTGATGGTGAAGGTTACCGAATCCAGTTCGGCTACGCTGAAAGGAGAAGAGGTAGCCGGCTGACGGGATAGAAAAGTCTCGATGACATCAGTATGATGACACCGGTATATAGAATAAAAGCACGAGCCTCACGGCCCGTGCTTTCCATATTATAAACTTTAAATTTTATTCTGCCATGGCCAGAATATTCGCTACGTAGTCAGTCCTGTTGTAGTTTACCAGGGTCAATTCGGACTTTGGCGCGTCCTGATTGTAGAGTTTGTAAGCTACCGGCATGTTTTCATCGTTCAATTCATACACACTTTTCTTCATGTCTTTGTCATAAGCCTTGTGAGACTCGTTCCAACGTGCGTAGGACATGGTGATTTCATCATTGCCATATTGGTATGTCATCTTGAAGTAAGGTACCCATTCGTCTTTTACACCGTCCCACTTGGAGGCTTCCTTGCAGGTCAAGCGTTTCTGGTCGTCATAAGAGTATTCATAACGGATGTGCCGGTAAAGTTGTGCACCGTCTTGCTTAAAGATGGTCTTGGCAACTACTAATTCGTTTTTCACTTCTTCATTGGTGATGAAGTTGTTTTCCTGAGCTTTCACTTCTGTATTCATAACGCTTACGATAGTCATTGCTACGAATGCGACTGCCTTGAATAAATTTGTAGTTTTCATAATCTTTATTTTTAATTGTTGTTACTTACTCTGTTTCTTTTAGACGTTGTTCCCGATTAAAAGGTTGCATTCCAACTAATCTTTTTCTCAAACGCCTTCGCCTAATTATAGTCAATTCCCATGCCAAATATTTAAGTTGTTGATAATCAATGAATAAATGCTTTCGAAAACTGTTCATTATCGGACAGTTGTCCGCTTAATATCGAACAGTTGGTCATTCGTTCCGCCGGCTGGCCGGAGCAAGTGTTTGTTTTCTTAAATCTCCTTAATGGAAACCCTATAAATCACTTTTTATTTGTTATTTTGCACCAAATTTAGGTATGGTGTGGTCTGTTTCATTCGGGCTGCACTTCCTTATTGGCAGAACGTTCGATGAATAAACTCACTATAAAAGCTTGTCCGTTATGTGGTGGAACGCATTTGGAGCGTGCCCTGACATGTGTAGACCATTATGCCTCGGGCGAAATGTTCCACTTGTGCCGCTGCCGGGATTGCGGTTTCCTTTTCACGCAAGACTTTCCCGTGGAGGCTGAAATCGGTCGTTACTACGAAACTCCTGATTACATTTCACATACCGATACCCGCAAGGGGGCGATGAACTCCGTGTACCACTGGGTGCGCAACTATATGCTGGGACGCAAGGCACGCCTTGTGTTCCGTGAAGCACACCGCAAGGAGGGCCGCCTGCTGGATTTGGGTACGGGGACCGGTTACTTTGCCGATGCCATGCAGCGTCGCGGCTGGCAGGTGGAAGCTGTGGAAAAGAGTGCGCAGGCGCGTGCCTTTGCCAAAGAACACTTCAATCTGGATGTGAAACCCCATACGGCATTGAAAGATTTTGCACCGGGCAGTTTCGACGTCATCACCCTATGGCATGTCATGGAACATCTGGAACCCCTCAACGAAACGTGGGAAACCCTGCACTCCCTGCTGACTGAAAAGGGGGTGCTGATTGTAGCTGTGCCCAACTGCTCCTCCTTCGACGCAAAGAAATACGGGGCTTACTGGGCTGCCTACGATGTGCCCCGCCATTTGTGGCACTTCACACCGGGCACCATCCAGCAATTCGGTTCCAAGCATGGTTTCATCATGGCAGAGCGGCATCCCATGCCGTTCGATGCCTTCTACGTCTCCATGCTGACAGAAAAGCACATGAGGCACTCGTGTACTTTCCTGCGGGGAATGGTGACCGGTACACTGGCCTGGTTCAGCGCGTTGGTGAAGAAGGAACGCAGCAGTTCCATGATTTACGTGTTCAGGAAGAAAGGGTGAGAAAAGAGATTAGGGATTAATGATTAATAGCGACTGATTTACATAACTTGTAGCTTGTAACTCGTAACTTATAATTGATATAATGAAAGCAAAGAATAACTCGGTATCCTATTTTGACATGCAGTTCATTACGTCCAGCATCAGTACGACGCTGGTGTTACTGCTGTTGGGGCTGGTTGTATTCTTTGTGCTCGCGGCTCATAATCTTTCCGTGTACGTCAAGGAGAACATCAGTTTCTCCGTGCTTGTCAGTGACGACATGAAGGAGAGCGACATCCTGAAGCTTCAGAAGAGGCTGGACAAGGAGGCTTTTGTGAAGCAGACGGAATACATTTCCAAGAAGCAGGCACTCCGCGAGCAGACTGAGGCGATGGGTACGGACCCGCAAGAGTTCCTCGGCTACAATCCTTTCACTGCCTCCATCGAAATCAAGCTGCATTCCGACTATGCCAATTCGGACAGCATCGCCAAAATAGAGAAACTGATTAAAAAGAATACCAATATCCAGGAAGTGCTCTACCAGAAAGACTTGATAGATGCCGTGAACGATAATATAAGGAATATCAGCTTGATGCTGCTGGGGCTGGCTGTGATACTGACGTTTATCTCCTTTGCGCTGATAAACAACACCATCCGTCTGGCTATATATTCCAAGCGTTTCCTTATCCACACCATGAAGCTGGTGGGGGCAAGCTGGGCATTCATCCGTCGTCCGTTTCTGCGGCGCAATTTCTGGATAGGTGTGCTGGCCGCTTTCATAGCCGACAGCATTCTGTGGGGAGCCGCCTATTGGCTGGTGTCCTACGAACCGGAGTTGGTCAAGGTGATTACGCCCGAGGTGATGGTGCTGGTGTCGGGTGCCGTGCTGGTGTTCGGTGTACTTATTACGTGGCTGTGCGCTTTGCTTTCCATCAACAAATATCTGAGGATGAAGGCAAGCACACTGTATTATATTTAACGCCTTGAAGTGCATAGAGAGAAAGCACTGTTATCGCAGCCTCCAAATAGTAAATTGTAAATAGTAAAATAGTAAATGTATAGATGAGTAAAGAGAAATTCGCTTTTGATAAGACCAATTTTATCCTGCTTGGCATCGGAATGGCGGTGGTTATCATTGGTTTTCTTCTGATGACCGGCCCCGTGTCTACCCCGACGACCTTTGAGCCGGACATTTTTAGTGTGAGACGCATCAAGGTGGCTCCGGTAGTTTGCCTGCTGGGGTTTGTGTTCATGATATATGCCGTGCTGCGCAAGCCTAAAAGCTGTCGTGCAGAGGAGTAAACTTTCAGACGCGGATTACACAGATGACGCAGATTGGAATATTAGAAATCCGCGTCATCTGCGTTATCTGCGTCTGAAAAATAATCAGAAAGAAAGTAGTAACAGAGCTTCCGGACAGCCCCTCCGGCAACTCAAGAACTTAAAAACTTAAACAAATTGGAATGGTTTGAAGCGCTTATCCTTGGGCTTATTCAAGGACTGACCGAATATCTGCCGGTGAGCAGTAGCGGACACCTCGCCATCGGTTCGGCATTGTTCGGTATTGAGGGAGAGGAGAATCTTGCTTTTACGATAGTGGTACATGTGGCTACGGTGTTCAGTACGCTGGTGATACTCTGGAAAGAGATTGACTGGATTTTCAAGGGACTGTTCAAGTGGCAGATGAACGAGGAGACACGTTACGTCATCAATATACTGGTATCCATGATACCTATCGGCATTGTGGGGGTATTTTTCAAGGACGAAGTAGAGGCCATTTTCGGTTCGGGACTGGTCGTTGTGGGCTGCTGCCTGCTGCTGACAGCTCTGCTGCTGTCTTTCTCCTATTATTATAAGCCGAAGCAGAAGGAGAACATCAGCATGAAGGATGCCTTTATCATCGGTCTGGCACAAGCATGCGCGGTGCTTCCGGGGCTTTCCCGTTCGGGCAGCACCATTGCAACCGGTCTGTTGCTGGGCGACAACAAGGCGAAGCTGGCACAGTTCTCTTTCCTGATGGTGATGCCTCCCATCCTGGGCGAGGCACTGCTGGATGGAATGAAGATGATGAAAGGTGAGGCGGTTGCAGGGGATATTCCGACACTTTCGCTGGTGGTAGGTTTTCTGGCTGCTTTTGTTTCGGGCTGCCTGGCCTGCAAGTGGATGATAAATATTGTGAAGAAGGGCAAGCTGATTTATTTTGCCATCTATTGCGCGATAGCCGGTGTCATAACGCTCATATTAAGCTAAAGTCCCCTCCTTGTGTGGGGGAAAGACTGATTACTCCGGAAATCAATAAGAGAAAAATATTAAGTTGTACCATTTTATCCCCCTCCCTACCGGGGAGGGGTTAGGGGAGAGGCCAATGAATTTTAAAGAAGGAGAAGTCCTCTATTTCAATAAACCGCTGGGATGGACATCGTTCAAGGTTGTGGGACATGCGCGTTACCACATCTGCCGGCGGATAAAGGAGAAGAAGTTGAAAGTAGGCCATGCCGGTACCCTCGACCCGCTTGCTACGGGGGTGATGATAGTCTGTACGGGCAAGGCCACGAAACGGATTGAGGAATTCCAGTATCACACGAAGGAGTACGTCGCCACCATCCGGTTGGGCGCCACCACTCCCTCTTACGATCTGGAACATGAGATAGATGCTACCTATCCCACGGAACACATCACCCGCGGACTGGTGGAGGAGACGCTGAAGAAGTTCATCGGCGAGATACAGCAAGTGCCTCCCGCCTTCTCGGCATGTATGGTGAACGGGAAACGTGCCTACGACCTTGCCCGCAAGGGAGAGGAGGTAGAGCTGAAACCCAAGTTGCTCGTCATCGACGAGATAGAGCTGCTGGACGACGGGCTGGATATTGCCGAACCGTGGATAAAGGTACGCGTAGTATGCAGCAAAGGAACCTATATCCGCGCCCTGGCACGTGACATCGGCGAAGCCCTGCAGAGCGGCGCTCACCTCACCGCCCTGGAGCGTACCCGCGTAGGCGACGTCCGGCTGGCAGACTGCCTCAATCCCCTCGATTTTAAAGAGTGGATAGAGGCGCAGGAGATAGATATTTAGTTATAAGTTATGAGTTATTTGCTATGAAGTGTAGTATACTGCCGGATAACTCATACCCTCTTATGACTAAAACAGACTGATATAAATAATAAATAACTTATAACTCATAACTAATTATGAAACTGTCGCAATTCAAATTCAAGCTTCCCGAAGAGAAGATAGCTTTGCACCCCACGAAGTACAGAGACGAGTCACGTCTGTTGGTGTTGCACCGTAAGACGGGTGAGATTGAGCACAAGATGTTCAAGGATGTTCTGGACTATTTTGATGACAAAGATGTGTTTATCTTCAACGACACCAAGGTTTTCCCTGCCCGCTTGTACGGTAACAAGGAAAAGACCGGTGCGCGTATTGAAGTGTTCTTGTTGCGTGAGTTGAACGAAGAGCTCCGGTTGTGGGATGTACTGGTGGACCCTGCCCGTAAAATACGTATCGGCAATAAGCTCTACTTCGGTGACGACGACTCCATGGTGGCTGAGGTTATCGACAACACCACTTCGCGCGGGCGTACGCTTCGTTTCCTTTACGACGGTCCGCACGATGAGTTCAAGAAGGCGCTCTATGCGCTGGGCGAAACGCCGCTGCCCCACAGCATCATCAACCGTCCCGTAGAGCCGGACGATGCCGAACGTTTCCAGTCTATTTTTGCACGCAACGAAGGAGCTGTTACGGCGCCTACCGCCAGCCTGCACTTCAGCCGCGAGCTGATGAAGCGTATGGAAATCAAGGGTATTGACTTTGCCTACATCACCCTGCATGCCGGCTTGGGTAACTTCCGCGACATTGATGTGGAAGACCTCACCAAGCACAAGACAGACTCCGAGCAGATGATTGTGAACGAGGAAGCCGTGCGGATTGTGAACCATGCCAAAGACCTGAACCGCCAAGTCTGTGCCGTAGGTACCACCGTGATGCGTGCCATCGAGAGCACCGTCAGCACCGACGGACATTTGAAGGAATACGAGGGTTGGACCAACAAGTTCATCTTCCCGCCGTACGACTTTACCGTGGCCAATGCCATGATATCCAACTTCCACATGCCGCTCAGTACCCTGCTGATGATTGTTGCCGCTTTCGGCGGTTACGAGCAGGTGATGGAGGCATACAATGTGGCATTGAAGGAAGAGTACCGCTTTGGTACGTATGGAGATGCGATGCTGATTACAGACCGGTAATTATGGTTGTTTATTTCAGTCTTGGTACCAATCTCGGCGATAAGGAGCAGAACCTCCGCATGGCCGTCCAAAAGATAAGAAAGCAGATAGGTGAAGTGATTTCCCTATCTGCTTTTTATGCTACTGCTCCGTGGGGCTTTTCTTCCGATAATACTTTTCTGAATGCCGCACTCTGCGTAGACACTGCTTTGGCACCTTTGGAGGTGTTGCAAACGACGCAGGAAATCGAGCGGGAGATGGGGCGTACGCATAAGTCTGTCAATGCAGTGTATAGCGACCGTGTGATAGACATCGACCTGTTGCTCTGTTTTGCCGATGACGGTACTCCCGTTTTGCTGGATACTCCCGAACTGAAACTTCCTCATCCGCTGATGCAGGAACGCCGTTTCGTGATGGAGCCGTTGGCGGAGATTGCTTCAGGCGTGGTGCATCCGGTATTGGGAAAGACAATCGGGGAATTGTTGCAAAATCAGTGTTAATCTCTGCTATCTGTAGCGCAGATACAAGATTTCTTTTTTATCTTTGCCTCCGAAAAGCGAAGATAGGCTGCACTTCAGCATAAAAAATGAACAAGTTCATTTTGTTCTGCGTTCGGTTTGCACTATCTTTGCCCCCGAAAAACGATATGTGGAGAGATTTGAGTAGCTTGCAACCACAGAAAAAAATGCTAAAACACATCCTTTTCTGACGGCACGTTTGTGTGCCGGATGCATCTACTCCACACACCTCCTTCCGCCATTCGTTGAATTATCAATTATCAACTATCAATTCTCAACTGAAATGGGATATTTATTCACATCCGAATCGGTGTCTGAAGGACACCCCGACAAAGTGGCCGATCAAATATCGGACGCTGTGCTTGACAAACTGTTGGCCTACGACCCCAGTTCGAAAGTAGCTTGCGAAACTCTGGTTACTACCGGTCAGGTAGTGCTGGCTGGAGAAGTGAAAACCAAAGCGTACGTTGACATGCCTCTCATCGCACGCGAAGTAATCAAGAAAATCGGCTATACCAAAGGCGAGTATATGTTCGAGAGCAATTCGTGCGGCGTGCTGAGCGCCATCCACGAGCAGAGCCCCGACATTAACCGCGGCGTGGAGCGACAGGACCCCATGGAACAAGGTGCCGGAGACCAGGGAATGATGTTCGGCTACGCCACCAACGAAACGGAGAATTACATGCCGCTTTCACTGGACCTTGCACACCGCATCCTGCAAGTGCTGGCGGATGTCCGTCGCGAAGGCAAGGTGATGACCTACCTCCGTCCCGACGCCAAGAGCCAGGTGACCATCGAATATGATGACAACGGCACACCCGTACGCATCGACACCATCGTAGTCTCCACCCAGCACGACGACTTCGTCCAGCCTGCCGACGACAGTGATGCCGCCCAGCTGAAGGCCGACGAGGAAATGCTCGCCCAAATCCGCCGGGATGTAATCGAGATTCTGATGCCGCGTGTCATTGCTTCCATCCATCATGAAAAGGTGCTGGCACTGTTCAACGACCATATCACATACCACGTCAACCCCACGGGTAAGTTCGTAATCGGTGGTCCTCACGGTGACACCGGGCTGACGGGACGCAAGATTATCGTAGATACCTACGGCGGCAAGGGTGCCCATGGCGGCGGCGCTTTCTCCGGAAAGGACCCCTCTAAGGTAGACCGCAGCGCAGCTTATGCAGCCCGCCACATTGCCAAGAATCTGGTAGCTGCCGGCGTTGCCGACGAAATGCTGGTGCAGGTAAGTTACGCCATCGGTGTGGCACGCCCCATCAATATTTTCGTAGATACTTATGGCCGCAGCCACGTCAATATGAGCGACGGTGAGATTGCCCGTAAGATTGACGAGCTGTTCGACCTTCGCCCCAAGGCAATAGAAGACCGCCTGAAACTGCGCAACCCCATCTATCAGGAGACTGCCGCCTACGGACACATGGGCCGCGAGCCGCAGACCATCGTCAAGCATTTCAAGAGCCGCTACGAAGGCAACAAGGACATTGAAGTGGAACTCTTCACCTGGGAGAAGCTGGACTATGTGGACAAGGTGAAAGCCGCATTCGGTTTATAATCAGCATAGCTTTACGGCTATTTATATAGAAGGCTGCCCTTCTGCAGATACCGATGTTTCGGAGGATGCAGAAGAGGCGGCCTTTGTTGTTTTGGTCTTGCTCTTCAAATGGATTTTTTCACCGGCAGTACAAACACGAACCTTGCCCCCTCCTTGTACTCCTTGTCCAGCAGCACTTTCCCTTTCAGCCGTTCGGCGATGAGGCGGCAGATATTGAGTCCCAGGCCGGTGCCTTGCCCGAAGTTGTCGGCCTTTTCAAAACGTTCGAAGATGGTTTCCGAGTATTCCGGGGGAATGCCGGTACCGGTATCGGTGACGGAGAAGGTGACGTATCCGGGATTCTCTGTGAGAGAGCAGTGCAGGCGGATTTCGCCTTGTGTGGTGTGTTTCTCTGCATTGGTAAGGAAGTTGATGAGTATCTGGCACACGCGTTGTCCGTCGGTAATCAGTTCGTAGCAGTCGTCCACTTCGGAGGTGTAGTAGAGCTTCACGCCTTCGGGCTTGCGGTGTTCAACGGTGGTTATGGCTTCCCGGCAGAGCTTGTTGCAACTGTGCGGCGCTATCTTCATGGTGTATCTGTTGCTTTCCAACTCGGCTGCGCTGAGGATGTCCCCCACCAGTGTAAGGAGGAGGTCGGAATTGTGCTGTATGAGATGGCAGAAATCCTGCCTTTCCTCTTGGGAAAGGTTCGCGTCGGGGGAAGTGATGAGTTGTGAGAAGCCCACGATAGAGTTGAGCGGTGTCCGTATTTCGTGACTCATGTTCTGCAGGAAGATGCTCTTTGCCTTGTTGGCTGCTTCGGCTTGGTCGCGCGCTTCGGAAAGTTCCTCGTTCTTGTGGCATAGTTCGAGGTTGACTTTACGTTTGCGGTGGAGGTAGAGTATCAGGAAAAGCAGGGATAACAGTAAAAAGCCGGTGACAATGCTGAAAAGAGTGATGCGGTAGCGCGAGGTGGCCTGTATGTTTTCCATTTTCAGACGTTCGGCGCCTATCTGGGTGTTCAGTTCGGCGATGTCCGACAGTTGCAGGAGATTGTTCGTCGAATCCAACTGCTGGTGGTATTTTTTCAGATATTTGATGGCATTGGGATAGTCTTTGGCGCATTCGTAAATGTAGGCATGTTGTTGCAAGCCTTCCTCGGACAATTGGTCAGCGTGGGCATGGGCCTGCTCATACTGTTTGTCCAGTATGTTCTTGCTGATGTGGGCTATCAGTAGGGAAACGCTGGCAGAGAGCTTGCAACGGTCCGCCATTTGTACGGCTTCTTTATAGCAGTCGTTGAATTCATCTATACGTCCCTGCCGGAATAGTACCAGGCATTTCTCTATCATGGCTTGGGCTGTGTTCCGTTCTGTTTTGGCGCTCTTCAAGGCTTTTTCGCAATAGTCCAGTGCGGTGGCGTAATCTTTTTGGGTGTTACGGTAATATTCGGCAAGGCTTGAGTATAGTTGGCTGGGATCTTGGTCGGGCATATTCTTCAGCATATAGTCCAAGGCTTCCTGATAGTATTGGGTGGAGAGGTCGAAGTTTCCGCGTGATTTGTAGATATGGCCCATGGTTCGGATACAGCTGAAGATACCGTAAGGGTATCTGTCGGCAAAAGCTTGCTTTTTCATTTTTTCCGCTTTCTGCAAGGCGAGCAATGAGCGTTGTTGGTTCAGGAAGTAGATGATTTCGCTGCTCCAAGCGTGATAATAATATTGCAGATAGTTATTGGCACGTGAAATCTCTTTCAGGTCAGTGGATGCCTTTTCTATTTTGCTATCATCTTTTTGGGATATATAGAACTGCAGGGGGATGATGTATGCCAGGCATTGTGCTTTTTTGTCACCGAGTTTCAGGGCTTGTTGATACAAAGTGTCGGCCACCAGCAACCCCTCTTGCTGGCGTGCCTGCTTGGCGGCCCGCTGGTAGATGGGGTAGAGTGCATCATCTATCTTGTAGGGATTGTTCTGTGCTGCGGAAGGTAGGGACACCCATACTGAAAGCACTAAAAAACATAACCTTGAAAGAATGCACTTCCTCTTTGTTCTATTGGATGGAATAAGCATGTTTTTTTCCGGATACTTATTATTATGCCTATGGCATCGCAAAAATAAGATAAAAGAATAAATTACAAGCTTTTTTTGTATAATTTCTCTGTTTGCTTGTTGAATGATCCTTGCCAGGAGCTTTCTTACGAAATTTCCGGTGATAATGCCGCCCTCTACATCATCATATTCTTCCTTATCGAGAACTTCACGATGGCCATTGCATTGACTGCCGCCAGCGGCAGGTCCATGGGGTCGTGGTGGTTGTTGTAGCTCACCAGACGGATGCAGTCCGGCCGTTCCGAGTGGTTGACGTATTTCACTGCCAGGTATTCGTCGCCGCCCCGTTCGAAGGAGACGAGATACATTTCACCGTAGATGACGTCGGTGAAGTCGCGGATGGACTTAAAGCCTACGATGTCGCCGGACTTGAGGATGGGATACATCGAGTCGCCCGAGACGTAGACGGCACCGTCGCACACAGGGATATTGGGAATTACAATCCGCCCCAAGGCGTACTGCGGGCGGTCAGCCAGCAGTGTCTTCAGGTTGGCGGCGGCAGAGATGTCATAGAGGGTCACGCTACGGTCGTCCATAGGGTCGGCTGTTTTCGGTGTGTGAAGTATTTCCACTTCACCTTGTACCAAGTCATTGTCACAGAATTTTGAATGATGTGCAGGCGAGCCCTTTCCCGTCAGCAGCCAGTTGTAGTCCACGTCGTCCAGGCTGCCCAGCAGCAGGGGGAAGTCGATGCTGTTGCGGGCGTTCCAGTTGCTCAGTGTGGAGCGTGATATACCCAGAAAGGCGGCAAGTTCGCTGTCTGTCTTGAATTCTTTCGCCAGTTTGGCACGTTTTATGATGTCTGCCGCACAAAATACCGGGTCTTTGTCATTCGCCATATTCTTCAGTTTTTACGTGTAAATTATTCAGAAACTATTATCTCCTCATTTATACTGTCTTACGTCTTATTTAAGAATTTAATTCCCGATTTGTTTGTTTTATAAATGAAAACAGCATTATCTTTGTTGGGACAAAAATACATATCATGTTTTATAAATGCAAATAAAAGGGAGGGATTTATGGAAAATACACATCTGGTCTTTTATCCGGAAGCATCCGAATTTAGCAAAAATACTTACGAATTTGAAAAAATGGGCATCCGCCTTGCCGGATGTATAGATGAGGTGCGTTGGAAGTATAGATGCAACGCGCTGGATGTATAGATAGAATACGCTGGATATATACTTCCAGCAAACAGCCCCTACAAGCATCTTTGGCAGGGGCGTGCCGAAAAAATATTATTGTACTAATTTTTAACAAAAAATGGTTATGGAACAGATTATTGAAAAAAATGTTCGTTTCTGTGGATGTTGCCACAGAGAACTGCCCGTTGATTCTTTTTATGTAGACAAGCGTACGCTTGCCCCCGACAATTATTGCAAGGAATGCCGTAGGGCGATGAGCAACGCCCGCTACCGCCGCTCACTTCCTGCAGGCAATCCCCTCCGTTATCCGGTCATCACTGAAATTTCGGACTGTACTCTTCGTATGTATCTTATTCTGAATGCTTTGAAGGTAGTGCGCGAAAGCGTGCTCCGCAAGCGGAAACGCCTATGCGAAGCAGGTGATATAGAATGATACAAGCCGCTCTCTCCCCCTAATCACTAACCCCTAATTATCAAACCATGTCCAGAATCAAAAAACGGGGACTTGACTATTTCCCCTTGAACACAGACTTCATGCACGACCGTCTGGTGCGCCGCATCATGAAACGTGAGGGTGACGGCTCCTTTGCCATTCTGCTGGGCGCCCTCTCCTGCATTTATGCCGACGAAGGCTATTACGTGTGTGCCGACGAGCTTTTCTACGAAGACCTTTCCGCCTGCCTCTATGAAAAGACGGCTGCCGACGTGAAGCGCATTCTTGCCCTGGCTGTGGAGTACGGCATTTTCAATGCCGCCCTTTTCGGCAAATACGCCATCCTGACTTCTGCCGAGATACAGCGGCAGTATCTGTTCAGTACCAAGCGCCGGAAATCTTCCGCCATAGACACACGTTATTGTCTGGTGGATGATTCTCAGAGCGATGACGAGGCCGCGCCGACTGCCGCCGGGAGAGTGCCGTCTGCCAATGGAAGCGTGCCGTCCGCTGCCGAAAGTGCAGCATTTAAGCCCGAAAATGCGACATCGGGTACATATAGCACAGCAGAGCATAGCACATCACAACACAGCAAAGAAAATCCCCTCCTCCATAGTTCCCCCGGAACTGGGGGCACTGAGGGCGCGGATGTGCCATCCGCGGAGGGGGAATATCTTCGGAAAATAGAGCAACTGCAACCGCCGCAGGATGGCACGGACCGCAACCTGGACGGGTTGCTTTTCAATCTGAAGCAGTTCCATATTCCTCCGCAAGAGCAGTATGCCATTATCCTCAAAAGTAATTTCGGTGCTATCGGCCACCCTTTGTGGAAGGGCTTCTATGCCTTGCGCGAGAGTCATGGCAAGATACGGCAACCGGGGCGATACCTGCTGAGCCTGTGTTGTAAGTAAAGTTTTCGATTTGTGAATAAATTCATGAAGAAAAACGGTTTTTTTAATTTGCACACTTTTCCGGATAGCATTATCTTTGCAATGTGGTTAAGCTTAATACACGAAAATAAAACAATGTTGTTTCATTTGAAAAAAACGAATCCTTGAATTTCAAGACAAACTATTAATTTTTAAAACAAAACTACTATGCCAGTAATTTACAAATCATTTCAGTCGGTTCTTGCCAACAAAGAGGGCAAGAAGCTTTTCTATCCCCGCGTGGTGCTGACGGGGAATGTGGACACCGAGCAGGTGGCTAAGGAGATTGCGGAGTTGTCTTCCCTCTCTACGGGTGACTCGAAGAATGTCATCGACAACCTGGTGACCGTGATGACTCGCCACCTGCAGTCTTCCGAGAGCGTGACGCTGGACGGTCTGGGTACTTTCCGCCTTACGATGAAGTCCACCATGAACGGTGTGGAAGACCCTCTGAAGGTGTCGGCTACCCAGTCCACACTACGAGTGCGTTTTCTGCCCACCTCCAAGCGTAATCTGGACCATACGGTGTCTACCCGTTCGCTGGTGACCGGGGTGAAGTGCGTGCGCTTCGACCTTCAGGACACGGCAGGTTCGGGCGGCAACGACGGTGGCTCGGGCGGTAACGACGGTGACCAAGGTGAAAATCCGTTGGGATAAGGCCATTTACGATTTGACGATTTACGATGTACGATTGAAATTCGTACTGCTAAATAACCGCGCCTATGCAGGCATTTATGATACGAAAAGTAATCGTACATCGTAAATCGTCAAATCATAAATTACTAATCTTCAATCATTAATCACTAACTAATCTTATGCGAAAAATCAACTACATCGTGGTGCATTGCAGCGCCACGCGGGAGGGCCATGCGCTCACTCCCGAAGCTCTGGAGACAGAGCACCGCCGTCGCGGCTTCCGCACGACGGGCTATCACTACTATATCCGGAGAGACGGTACCGTGCTCGGAACCCGTTCCCTGGAACTGCCCGGTGCGCATTGTCGCGGTCACAACAAGTATTCGATAGGCATCTGCTACGAAGGCGGACTGGATGCCCGGGGAAATCCGAAGGATACCCGTACGCCGGAGCAGCGTTCGGCCCTGCACCTGCTGGTGCACCAGCTGCTACAACAGTTCCGGAACGCCCGTGTATGCGGCCACCGCGACCTCAGTCCCGATTTGGACGGTGACGGGAAGGTGGAGCCGTGGGAGTGGGTGAAGCAGTGTCCGTGCTTCGAGGTAAGTAAAGAATTTTAGAACAATCATCTTTAAAACATGGAATTATGAAAATAAGCAAAGAAACCTGGAAAGATATCTTGAAAATTGTGGGTACCATCATTGCCACCATAGCCAGTGTGCTGGGCGTGCAGGCGATGCCACTGTAGGAGGCTGAAAAGCCAGCAAGGGAATGGGAGAGGCTTGGAAAACAGCTCCCCCATCCCTTATCCCGCAAAACATATTGAATAATTTTTCTAATAACAACGATTTATCATGAAAAGAATATCCTTGTTTTTATTACTGTTCCTTTTACTGAAGGCAACGGTTATGTATTCGCAGGATGGCCATCCTGAAACCAACTTCCGGATTGTTCCGGTATCTCCCAATGCAGCTTCATTGGGAACTTTCGGCATGATACCTACCGACAATTATGTGGGGCAAGCCAATCTGACTATCCCGATCTACGAGATTGACCTTGACGGAAAGAAGTTCCCCATTGCACTATCGTACCATACGGACGGAACACGTGTTGCACAAGAAGCTACTTGGATCGGCCTTGGATGGACCCTCCAGGCAGGAGGGTGCGTCGTCAGACAAGTGCAGGGTACGGACGACTTTGCAGCACGTGGGTGCTATAACCTTACTGATGCTCCGTGGCTGACCAATCCCAGATTTGAAGTGACCGACCAGAATTTGGAGAAGTATATGGGTTATTTCAAAGGTGACTATGATGCCGAACCTGATATGTTTTACTTCAATGCAGGCGGACATTCGGGCTCCATGTATTTCGACGTATTGAAGAACAACCGACAACTGAATGCCGTCCCTACCATCCAAACACAAGAAAAAGTGGTAAAGATGGTATACAATACAAGTAACAAAACATGGACCATGACGGACTTGGAAGGATATGTCTATTCCTTCTCGACAAAAGAAATCACATACTATTTCTTAAATACCATTGATTTTTTTCAAACAGATATAACTAGAAGTCATATATTTCCATACTATAACGAACCGCAGATTGTAACAGCCTGGATGCTTGACTCTGTGACATCTCCCAACGGTGGAAAGATTACGTTTAGTTACAAAAAAGAAAGTATTTTTACTCCCATTTCTACTACAGAAGACGTTATATCTTTGTCTAAAATAGTGAATGGCCAATTGTCTTCACAATCTCCGCAGTATTTCACCAATAAGTTCAACTACAATTACTCATACTCCAAGATAGAGCAATGGACATTGTCGGCTATTACTTTTGAAGGGGGTAAAGTAGAATTCGGTACAACTGATCGTGAGGATATAGAGAGTGCGGAAACCGGAAAAAAGGTACAGAAGCTGTCGAGTATCAAGGTGAGTGATACTGCCGGTAACCTTATCAAGACCACCATGCTGGAGTATAAATATCTGCTTAGCGGAATGGCTGCCACTACCAATGGTTATGATGACCGTTTGTTATTGTCGAAGGTATATGATGTGGCTGGTTCGAAGAAGAACAATGTATATACCATGGATTACAATATGGGGAAATTGCCGCCCAAACGCTCTCTGTCTGTAGATGCCTGGGGATTCTACAACGGTGCGTCACCAATGACTGCTTCTTTAAAGATTAGCCCCAGCATTTATTGGTCGGAGTCGATAAAGCCGAGCAGTAAGACGAGCTTGTTTAAAGAAGGTATGGACCGTTCATTCAATGAGGCGTTGTGCAAGATAGGGACGCTGCGCACTATCACCTATCCTACGGGTGGCACAACTACCTTTGAGTATGAAGGACATCGTTTTGAAACTTTGCCTATGATGCCCCCCTTGCGCGAAGGAACCCTTAACCTGGTAGACAACGGTATGCCGCCCGTAGCACCCGGAGCTCCTGTCCTTATGTATATTGGCGAGCCTTTTGAAGTGGACGATGCCAATCCCAAGATTATCATCCGCAGAAGACATGACGAACCTCATCCCAGTGAACATCTTGCTTCGTCGCTTACTTACACAACACAACTCGAAAAGAAAGAGGGTAATGGTTATAGAACCTTGTTCTCTTCTCCCGATTATGATGTGATGGAGCCCTGGCCTGATGACACTGAAAAGCAACTGGACAGAGGTACGTATCGTGTGACATTGGCAGTGCAGAATGTAAGGTTGGAGTATCCTATCAATATTTCGGTAGAGATAGTAGGCAAAACGAATGCTCCCTTGGATAAGGATTACCTGGGTGCCGGGCTGCGCATCAAGTCCATCACGAATACGGACGGCAACGGTAACCAGAGTTGGCGTAAGTTTGAATATCAGGATGCAAAGCTGATGGTGAAGCCGGTATTCAACGCACCGGTCTATGTAGAACAAATGCAAAGTTGGGCAGGAAACTGGATGAATGCTTACTATGAACTGATTCAATCTGCTCCTTATATCCCTTTGACGAATCTTTCCAGAGGAAACCTTGTGGGATATACGGCGGTCAGTGAATCATATGGCGACATGGATACTCAGGGATATACCACTTACAGATACCATAACGTTCCGGATGAGGTTACTGATATATACCTGGCCGGTATTCCTACGGTGCCTGACTATGAGAACGGTAAACTTTCGTCGGTAGAATATAGGGATAAAAATCATAAACTGCTGAAGAGAGAGGAGTACACCTACTCACCTTCTTCTTCGGAAGAGGTTTGGGCACCGAAAATACGCAACTATTATTTCAATCCGGATTATTCCTATCCTACCCGTACCATGCAGCCTTACAATCTGTGGGCACAATCGTACTATCTCAGCAAGAAAGTGACTACCGACTATCGCGCTGAAGGCAATATAGTGGACGAAGAGAGATATGCCTATACTGATTATGGGGTACTTTCTTCTTTAAAGAGTAACAAGCATGGGGTGGAGAAAGAAAAGCAGTTTAAATATGCAAACAGCTTTACAGATGCCGTTTCCGTCAAGATGAAAGGGAAATATATGGTGGGTATGCCTATAGAACATGTCGAACTCTCTGCCGGCAAAGTGGTGAATGCGTCGAAGACGGAATATAAAGATACGCTTAATATGATATTGCCCAAACGTACGTTGAGATTCAACTCTACTACTCCCAAGACGCTGGCCGATTATGCGGGAGCCTATGTGCAGGATATTTGGTTTGGCAAGTACACTTCGAGAGGCCGGCTGCTGGGTTATATACGCAACAATTTGCCGGTGAGCTTCCTATGGGCCTATAACAATCTTTATCCGGTGGCCAAGATAGAAGGAAAGACGTATGAGGCTGTAGAGAAAATCTCGTCGGCGAGCATCAGCCAACTGCCGGCCAATGCGAATACTGCGTCTATTACAGCTGTCCTGAACACAGTGCGAAACGGGCTTGCCAACGACAATGCTTTGGTTACTACCTATCTCTATCGCCCGCTTGTGGGTGTTACGGAAATTGTAGAACCGAATAAAGAGAAAGCGACCTTTACCTATGATGACTTCAACCGCTTGTTCCAGGTTAAGGAGCATAATGGAAAGGTAGTGAATGAATATCAGTATAATTACAAACCCCAATGAAACGAAAGAACTGTATGAAACGAAAATATATGTTTATGGCGTTGTTGTGTTATGCATTGACAACAGCGGCGCAGGATGCCAGCCATAATTATGTGCGTACCCGTAGCATGCTGGATGAAACGGGAGGTAAATATCTGGACAAGGTGGAGTATTTTGATGGCCTGGGACGTCCGTTCCAGACGGTATTGAAGAAGGTGACGGCAAGCAGCAGCAATCTGGTGACGTTGCAGGAGTATGACGTTGCAGGACGTGCCGCGAATTCCTGGCTGCCGATAGTCTCGTCTGCCGAGTATGTGGCGCCTGCTTCTTTCAAGAGCAGTGCGCCCGGCAACTATGGCAACGACTCGCGTCCTTACGGCCAGCCGGTGTACGAGGCTTCTCCGCTGAACCGTACCGTCAAGGAATACGGACCGGGAGCCGCATGGCATGGCGGGCATTCCGTCAATACGGACTATCTGGCCAACAGTACGGCTAACGCGCAGTTGAACTGCATCAACTATAGCGTAAGCAGTGCAGGCGCACTGACGAGCAACGGCAGCTATGCTTCCGGCCAGCTTTCGGTCGTCAAGACCACCGATGAAGACCTGAACGTGAGCTACACCTTCACCGACAAGATGGGACATGTTGTATTGTCCCGTCAGATGAAGGGCAGCGAAACGCACGACACTTACTATGTGTATGACGACAAAAGCAATCTTTGTTTCGTGCTCCAGCCTATGTACCAGAGCTCGGCCAATCTCGACCAGTATGCCTTCCAGTACAAATACGACGGACGTAACCGTTGTATCTGGAAGAAGCTTCCCGGTGCGGGATATATGGAAATGGTGTATGACAATGCCGACCGTCTGGTATTCTCGCAGGACGGCAACCAGCGTGCCCTTACATCCGGTAACTGGACGTACTACAAGTACGACGGCTTGAACCGTCTGACGGAGCAAGGTGTATGCACCAACAAAGTGACTACTTCGGGCACCACTGTGCACATCAGGAATTACTATGACAACTACGCTTTCCGTGCGCAAGCAGGTTTCAATAACAGCAATTTCCCTGATGATGCTTCGGGCAACGGGAAAGGGGCACTGACGGCAAGTGTGGCAACGGTACTCGGTAGCAGCAACAAGATTTATACGGCACACTACTACGACATCAAGGGACGTGTGGTGAAGACTGTGCAAAGTAATCCTTTGGGTGGTTATGATGTAGCAGCTACCGTCTATACTTTTACAAACAAGCCTGCTACAGTGACCCATACCCACACGGCAAGCGGAAAAACAACCCGCACGGAAGTGTATACTTACAGCTACAACCATGCGGACAGACTCTTGAAAGTAGAGCATACATTAGGCGGCACCAAGATAACCCTTGCCGACTATGCGTATGACAACTTGGGCAGACTGCAATCAAAGTCCCTGCACGGAAGTGCCACCAACAAGCTGACGTATGCCTATAATGTCCGTGGCTGGCTGACGGGTATCAGTGGAACGAAGTTCACACAGAACCTGTACTACAATACCGGTAACGGCACTGCCAGGTACAACGGCAGCATCAGCAGCATGACCTGGAAGGCAGGGAATGAAAGCACCGTCCGCGGCTACAAGTTCACCTACGACGGGCTGGACAGGCTGCTGAACGCGACCTACGGCGAAACAGCCGGCATCAACGCGAACACCGACCGTTTCAGTGAGAATGTAACCGCCTATGACAAGAACGGCAACATCAAGACCCTGCAACGCTACGGTCAGACCGCTGCTTCCGGTTACGGACTGATTGACAACCTGACTTTCACCCTCGCCGGCAATCTGTTGAACCGCGTGGACGATGCGGCAGCGGCTTCCGCCTACGGTGGCGGCTTCGAGTTCAAGGACGGCGTGAAGCAGGCGAACGAATACACCTACGATTCCAACGGAAATTTAACTAAAGATTTAAACAAGGGAATTAGTACAATTACCTATAATGTATTAAATTTGCCCAATATGGTCACGTTCAGTGACGGTAGTACGATTGCCTATACTTATGGTGCCGACGGCACAAAGCTGAAAACTGTCCATAAGACAGGCAGCACTACCACCACGACGGACTATTGCGGAAACGTGGTCTATGAGAACGGTGTTCAGAAGTTGCTGCTGACTGATGAGGGTTATGTTACTTCGAGTGACAGCAAGTATCATTACTACTTGAAAGACCATCAGGGTAATAACCGGGTAGTCATCAACCAGAGCGGCACGGTAGAGGAGACGAACCATTACTATCCGTTCGGTGGTGTGTTTGCAAGTTCAGGCAATGTGCAGCCTTACAAGTACAACGGCAAGGAGCTTGATGCGAAGAAAGGGTTGAACTGGTATGACTACGGTGCAAGGCATTATGATGCGGCGCTGGGGAGGTTTACGACGGTGGATCCGTCTGCGGAAAACTATTATTCAACGAGCCCGTTTACTTACTGTTTAAATAATCCGTTGAATTATATTGATCCGTTGGGAACTGATACTGTAGATGTAAAGGACGTTGATTGGAATAAATTTGATCCGAAGAAGGACGTTGTGGCTTTGGATGAGGTGGCTGTTTCTGTACCTAATGCTTTGACAAAAGTAGGGACTAGAGCTTTAGAACCAATTTCCGGCTTTTGGGGGTATGTGGGTTATTATCTTTTAGATATTGGCTCTACCTATCATAGTGAACAAACGCGGTTTACATATAAGGTAGGAACAGATGGAGTAATAACGGGTGTTGCTCCAATGGTGGGAACCCCTCCTTTGCCTGGTTTTGCAAAGACGTCAAATTTGAATACAATTAGAGGATTATGGAGTTTGACCAAACAAGGATCCTCTAAAGTAATGAAACATCCCATTAGAGGTCTATTTTATAAAAGTAAATCAGATGGGCTATGGTGGGTAAAAGACCAGACAAAGCATGGCGGTAGTTTTTATAAAGTTTATAAAGAGACAAATAAAGGCTTAGAATGGCATAAAGATGCTGATAAGTATGGAAATTTCATAATTAATAAACATAAAAGTGATGTAGGGATTTTTATCCCATGGAAGGAGCTTTCGAAATGAGAAAACAGATATTAAAAATGCAAGAAGGTGAATCTTTCCCATTCTGTTGGGTAAAGTTTGATTCTGATTCTTGTATTGATGTTCAAGGGCATAAAATCGAAATATACATAAAAAAAGATTCAGTTAGCATTGACGACATGAAATCTCTATTTTGTGATTTGTTTGGTACAGTTGTAGATGAATTATCTATCTTTAGTCCATCATGGTGGGACTTTTGCATAGATACTTGGAATATTCAAGAGAATACATTTTGCTACGACCCTCAATTTTTGTCTAAAGAAACGGTATCTTATTTGCATATCTTGCAAGATTCGAATATTGCTAAAGGATATTCTGGCTGTTGTGTCTGTAATGATTGGGATACTTACCTATCTGTTGCATTAGATTGTATTATGAAAGGAATTGCTCCTTATGGAAACTTTATATATAACTCAAAGGAACAATTCTTCTTCTATTTTCATCATACCGGTAGTATAGGGCTTTATTATGAAAATGAAACTCCATCTATATTTGCATTAAGAAAGAATGATAAATATGAGGTGTTATCTTGCTCTGATGTGAGTAGATTATCTCAAATAGAATGATTTTTAATCGCTATCCTAACATCAGATATCCTATATCTTACATGTTAGGATAGCCTTTTTCAGATTTAACCGAAGGAATTAGCAGCATTCAATATAATGTATTAAATTTGCCAACGGGCGTCACTTTTGCTTCCGGCGGTTTCATACAGCATGGCTATACTGCCGACGGCATCAAGCGGCGCATGATGTATAAGGAGGCAGATGGTTCGGGCAATCCGGTTCCTACTGTGTATTGCTGCAATGTGGTCTATGAAAACAGTGTTGGCAGGCTTCTTCTTACGGAAGAGGGGTATGTTACGCTTTCGGACAAGAAGTACCACTATTACCTGCAGGACCATCAGGGAAACAACCGCGTAGTCCTCAGTTCCAGCGGTGCTGTTGAGGAAGCGAACCATTACTATCCCTTCGGTGGTGTGTTTGCAAGCTCAGGCAATGTGCAGCCTTACAAGTATAACGGCAAGGAGTATGATGCGAAGAAGGGGTTGAACTGGTATGATTATGGTGCAAGGCATTATGATGCGGCATTGGGTAGGTTTACGACTAATGACAGATTTGCTGAGAAGTATCATTCGATGTCTCCGTATCAGTATGGGGCTAATAATCGTAGTTCAAAAATCATTAAATAAAGCTGGTATAGAAACAATGAACAAAATGAGAGTAATCAATAGGCAAACTGGGGACATTTTCAATGTAAAAGTAAATCCTTATTTGCCAAGTAAGGCATATCAGGCTATAGAAAAGAACAATCCATTAGGATACATAATAAGGAGAAATAAATGATACTAAAAGGGAATATGTTAAAATTAACAATACCGTTTTTTTGGGCTGTACAAAGTATTTGGCTTTTATCGTTTAAATCCATTGAGACCTTTATTGCCGCAATCATATTGTTATTAATATCATTTCTTGGAATAGTTATTAAGAGTAATACCTATAACATTATATTTTTAGGTATATGCTTTTTATATTCAGTAGCTTTAGGTCTTATAATGTTCCTTTTATTTCTATTCTTTGAATTGCCTATGATATATATATTGGTCCCTATTATGAATTTTATAGTTTTGGTATATATGTTAAGGAAGTATGGACGAAGGTAACGAAGTGATTTGCAGCAGATATTCTTCATCTGATGTGTTTTAATATTGCTGAGATGCCCCCTAAAAGTATTTTATCCAACTTTTAGGGGGCATTGTATCTAATCTTTGGACTTTTTAGTATTCCTGACACCTTGAGAGGTATTGTCTTGTCGGACATCTCATAATCAGCCTGTTCAACGTGAACTATTCTTGAAGTATCAGGTTGATGATTCGAGTAAGGTAACGCTTGCCGCCTACGCTTATGACAATCTGGGCCGTCTACAGAGCAAGTCGTTGCACGGTTCTGCCGTGAACAAGCAGTCGTACACTTACAATGTCTGCAGCTGACTGACGGGTATCAGTGGAAGCAAGCTTACGCGGAATTTGTTTTACAACAGCCAAATACAATAACAGCATCAGCAGCATGACTTGGAAGGCAGGGAATGAAAGCACCGTCCGCGGCTACAAGTTCACCTACGACGGGCTGGACAGGCTGCTGAACGCGACCTACGGCGAAACAGCCGGCATCAACGCGAACACCGACCGTTTCAGTGAGAATGTAACCGCCTATGACAAGAACGGCAACATCAAGACCCTGCAACGCTACGGTCAAACCGGAGCTTCTACCTATGGTCTGATTGATAACCTGACTTTCACCCTCGGTGGTAATCAGTTGACCCGTGTAGATGATGCTGTAGCCACATCTGCTTACAACAACGGTTTCGAGTTCAAGGACGGCGTGAAGCAGGCGAATGAATACAACTACGATTCCAACGGTAATTTAACTAAAGATTTAAACAAGGGAATTACCAATATATCGTATAATTGTTTAAATTTGCCTAGTGTAGTAACTTTTAGTGATGGTAGCACGATTACCTATACTTATGCAGCCGACGGCACAAAGCTGAAAACTGTCCATAAGACAGGCAGCACTACCAGCACGACGGACTATTGCGGAAACGTGGTCTATGAGAACGGTGTTCAGAAGCTGCTACTGACTGATGAGGGTTATGTTACTTTGAGCGACAACAAGTACCATTATTATTTGAAAGACCATCAGGGTAACAATCGGGTAGTCATCAACCAGAGCGGCACGGTAGAGGAGACGAACCATTACTATCCATTTGGAGGGGTGTTTGCAAGTGCAGGCAATGTGCAGCCTTACAAGTACAACGGGAAGGAGTATGATGGCAAGAAGGGGTTGAATTGGTATGATTATGGAGCACGTATGTATGATGCAGCATTGGGTAGGTTTATGACAGTTGATCCACTGGCAGAGAAGTATTATCCGATGAGTCCGTATGGGTATTGTTTGAATAATCCTATCAAATTTATTGATGCAGACGGGAGACTGCCAAGAATTTATATCGAAAGAAAAGGTTTTGGACATGCATTTGTAACAGTTGGCAATGGTGATAATACAATTGTGTATACCTATGGTAGATATGGAGAATTGGGAAAAGATAAAAGTTCGGCACGGAATACTTCGCCTACAGGAGAAGGAGTGCTTATTAAATTGACGGGTAGAGATGCTATTAGCTTTATTCAGGATCAAATGCTTGCTAATGAAGCAGTGGGATATGAGTTTACAAAAGGTTCAGATGAACTTGTTTCGAAACACTTTGATAAGCAATTAGATAATAGTAATAAAATACCTCAAAAAGGTAAGTATGCAGGTAAAGAAAATGCGAAAGTTATTGATGAATATAATTTATTTATTAACAACTGCGCTACCACTTCCATAAAAGGTATACAAGAGGGAGTAAAAAAAGATTTGGATTTGAAAGATTCTAAAGCCCCTGCTTCTTTAGGAGACCGTTTGAAAGTAATGTCTAAAGAGGATGAGCATAGTATCAGAAGAATTACTTATAATGAAATAAAGAAAGAGTTTAATTTGCATGGAGCTGGAACAAAATGGTAATTATGAAAAAGGTTATTTTAATGGTATTTCTGATATTCTCATTGTTGATGATTGTCTATGGGATAGGTTTTATTCTTAATTATTATTTAGTGATAAAATATTCCATAGAAGACTGTTTGCCCTTAGGTGGTAAAGGCACTTTCCCGGTAGTGAGTGACAGATTAGATGAAATACATGCTCTTGTCAATTATGCTGAAATAGTAGTTATATATGCAATTTATGCTTTATCATTGGCTGTATATTGGTTGCTTAACATTAATAAGAAATAATCTGTCTTAGTTGACTAATCTCTTTAATAACTATCCTAACATCAGATAGCTCATATCTTGCATGTTAGGATAGCTTTTTTTCTTTCTAATACTGATACGACGGCCTTAACCGTCTGACTGCTTTCACCCACGGCGCAGGCCGCTATACAGAAAAGGTGACCGGTTACGACAAAAACGGCAATATCCTGTCTTTGCAGTGCTACGGGCAGACCTCCGCATCAGTCTACGGCTTGATCACTCTTACGGGCAATCTGCTGAATCGTGTGGACGATACCGCTACGACTTCTGCTTACAACAACGGTTTCGAGTTCAAGGACGGCGTGAAGCAGGCGAATGAATACAACTACGATTCCAACGGGAATTTAACTAAAGATTTGAACAAGGGAATTACCAATATATCGTATAATTGCTTAAATTTGCCCAGTGTGGTGACGTTCAGTGACGGCAGCACCGTCACCTATACCTATGCAGCCGACGGCACAAAGCTGAAAACTGTCCATAAGACAGGCAGCACTACCACCACGACGGACTATTGCGGAAACGTGGTCTATGAGAACGGTGTTCAGAAGTTGCTGCTGACCGATGAAGGCTATGTTACTTTGAGCGACGGCAAGTACCATTACTACTTGAAAGACCATCAGGGTAATAACCGGGTTGTGATTAACCAAAGCGGCACGGTAGAGGAAGCGAACCATTACTATCCCTTCGGTGGTGTGTTTGCAAGTTCAGGCAATGTGCAGCCTTACAAGTACAACGGCAAGGAGTATGATGGCAAGAAGGGGTTGAACTGGTATGACTACGGGGCACGGCATTATGATGCGGCGCTGGGGAGATTTACAACGAATGATAGGTTTTCCGAGAAGTATCACTCATTGTCTCCGTATCAGTATGGAGCGAATAATCCAGTGAATACCATTGACATCAATGGAGATAGCTTGCTTATTGTAACTCCAGCAGCTATTGAAGCTATTTACAATGGTTTGCAGGATGGTAGTAACATAAAGATGCAATTCAATAATGGTATATTGGATCCAACTTCCATTGCGAAACAAGCTAATAGTAGTAATGATTTCTTTCTGAAAGACTTATTTGAGATTGCCAATAGTGAGAAAATGGTAGAACTGTCATTATCTGATAAGAATACATATAAAATGAATGGGAAGACTGTAGAAGAAACTTTTGGTACTCCTTATGACGATGATGATAGCGAAATACCTGCTCATCAAAAAGAAGAGTATTCAAAGGCTGGAGTCCCTTTTGGAAAACATATTCAAGGAAATTTAGGTCAGACATTAGTACCTGACAAGAGGTTAGCTTCCGGTAAGAGTTCAACCAATAGCCATGTACAAGTCATAATTAATAAGAATGGCACTTTGAATCATCGAACAGTTGGGATTGCACACGAATTTGGGCATGTTATTTTATACTTGAGGAATGTACCGTTTAGCCACGGACAGCCAGGGGTCAATAATTTTATATACAATAAAAGAGCTGATGTAATGTCAAAACGATTAGGATATGACTATTAAATTAAAACTATTTTTCATGTTTATTATGCTTCCGCCATTATTGTACGGACAAAATAAGTTGGTGGAAGAAAGTATAATATATTCAAGTGATATAAGTTCCTATAAAAAGAAGATAGAAAAAACTATCTTTTTTGATACTGAGACCAACTTACCAGTTTTTGAATTGATATTGGATACTGCAAGATCTTCTAAAATGTATACTTCTTATTATTTTAGGAAGCGGTTGCGAGAAGTCTCAACGGAAATTTCTTATATTGGTGGAAACGAATCATTAAGGAAATACCAAGATAGTCTTTATTGGGAAAACTACAATGGTGATGAACAGAATGCCTCTTGTTTATACACTATTCTTTTTGACAGAAAACTTAAAATTAGAGAAATAAAAATTGTGAAAAGGGCAGGGTATAATAACTCCAAGTATAATTACGATAAGTTAATAAAAAAAATACTCCTATCCACTGAAGGAAGTTGGCAAAAAACGAATAATGCACTTTCTGAAGAATGGTATTTTATATTTGGACGTTTCTTGATAAGATAAAATATTCTGTTTCAGTGTATGTTCTTCCCCCATTGTTCCCAAGTCCCCGAATCTCTGATTCAATAAACTAAATGATTCCCTGCTTATGTCTTTTGAATATAAGCAGGGAATTTGTTTTTCAGTTTGGCTTCGTGAATCATCTGCCTTTTGCTTTCTATACGCAATTTTTCCGGTCAGCTTTCGGTTATTAAAACCACCGATGAAGACCTGAACGTGAGCTACACCTTTACCGATGAGATGGGACATGTTGTATTGACGCGTCAGATGAAAGGCAGTGAAACGCACGACACTTACTATGTGTATGACGACAAAAGTAATCTTTGTTTCGTACTCCAGCCTATGTACCAGAGCTCGGCCAATCTCGACTTGTATGCTTTTCAGTACAAATACGACGGACGCAACCGCTGTATCTGGAAGAAGCTTCCCGGTGCGGGATATATGGAAATGGTGTATGACAATGCCGACCGCCTGGTATTCTCGCAGGACGGCAACCAGCGTGCCCTTACATCCGGTAACTGGACGTACTACAAGTACGACGGGCTGAACCGCCTGACGGAACAGGGGACTTGTACCAACAAAGTGACCACTTCTGGAACGAATGTACTTGTGCAGCACTTCTATGACAGTTACGCTTTCCGTTCGCAAGCAGGTTTCAATAACAGCAATTTCCCTGATGATGCTTCGGGCAATGGAAAAGGTGCCTTGACTGCAAGTGTGGCAACGGTACTTGGTAGTAGTAACAAGATTTATACCGCATACTACTATGACATCAAGGGCCGTGTGGTGAAGACTGTACAAAGTAATCCTTTGGGTGGTTATGATGTAGCAGCTACCGTCTATACTTTTACAAACAAGCCTGCTACAGTGACCCATACCCACACGGCAAGCGGAAAAACAACCCGCACGGAAGTGTATACTTACAGCTACGACCATGCGGACAGACTCTTGAAGGTGGAGCATACGCTAGGCGGCACCAAGATAACCCTTGCCGACTATGCGTATGACAACTTGGGAAGACTGCAATCAAAGTCCCTGCACGGAAGTGCCACCAACAAGCTGACGTATGCCTATAATGTCCGTGGCTGGCTGACGGGAATTAGTGGAAGCAAGTTTACACAGAATCTG
>NZ_QTNH01000020.1:79687-85238 GCF_003603515.1 Bacteroides sp. AM32-11AC
AATTAGTGGAAGCAAGTTTACACAGAATCTGTACTACAACACCGGCACCGGCACCGCCAAATACAACGGCAGCATCAGCAGCATGACGTGGAAAGCTGGAAATGAGAGCACTATCCGTGGCTATAAGTTCACTTACGACGGATTAAGCCGTCTGATGAACGCCACTTACGGCGAAACAGCCGGCATCAATACGAACACCAACCGCTTCAGCGAGAACGTGACGGGCTATGACAAGAACGGCAACATCAAGACCTTGCAACGTTACGGTCAGACCGCTGCTTCCAGTTACGGTTTGATTGATAACCTGACTTTCACCCTCGCCGGCAATCAGTTGAGCCGTGTGGACGATGCGGCAGCAGCTTCTGCCTACAATGGTGGTTTCGAGTTCAAGGACGGTGTGAAGCAGGCGAACGAATACACTTACGATTCCAATGGAAATTTAACTAAAGATTTAAACAAGGGGATTAGCAATATATCGTATAATTGTTTAAATTTGCCAAGTGCGGTGACATTCAGTGACGGGAGTACGATTGTCTACACCTATGCAGGTGACGGCGCCAAGCTAAAGACTGTACATAAGATAGGAGGTACAACCACCACAACTGACTATTGTGGAAATGTGGTCTATGAGAACGGTGTTCAGAAGTTGCTTCTTACCGAAGAAGGTTATGTGACACTGAGTGACGGCAAGTATCATTACTACTTGAAAGACCATCAGGGTAATTACCGGGTTGTGATTAACCAAAGCGGCACGGTAGAGGAAGCGAACCATTACTATCCCTTCGGTGGTGTGTTTGCAAGTACAGGCAATACCCAGCCTTATAAGTATAACGGCAAGGAGCTTGATGCGAAGAAGGGGTTGAACTGGTATGACTACGGGGTACGTATGTATGATGCGGCGCTGGGGAGGTTTGCAACGGTGGACCCTTCTGCTGAAAACTACTTCAATACAAGTCTCTATGCTTATTGTGGTAACAACCCTATCAGCAGAATAGACCCAACAGGAGCTGACTGGTATGAAGATAAGCAAGGGAATTTACGTTGGCAGGAAGGTAGTGAAGCTTTAAAAGGCTATACAAATATCGGTTCATCCGCCTCTATTGCGTTAGGTAATGACAACTATCTGAACTTCTATCAGAATGGAGGTATCTTAGCCAATCAGGCTGTTAATGCTTTTGACTTGATAGCCTCCAGCGGTAAACTTCAGAATCAGTTCTTAGGTAAAACCAGTCCTTTATCTGAAGACTCTAAGTCTGCCCTTTTCAATTCTCTGAACAGTCGTTCTATAGATGCTATTGCGCGACCTATAGGCGAAGCTGCCTTTGGCTTTGGTGCCGGAGAGTTTGGCGGTATGTTGTTGGGGAAGGCAATAGGATGGGCTGTAGGAAAGGTGGCAGGAAGAGGTACTCAAAATGCAATACAATCAACTGCTCACGGAGTGCAACGGATTGCTGGAACAACGGCAACGAGAGGAGGGGTACTTTCTGTGAATGAAGTAAGAGTAACAAAGTCTGTAGGAAAGGCTTTTACTCAGGCTGATGGAGCTACAGTTTATCTTCATGAAATTACTCCCGGTAGATTTAATGCTGTTGTAGAAGGGAGGAAAGGTATAATAACAACAATGGGAAATTGGTCTCAAAAATCTATTAATAGAATAGCGAAAAATTATGGATGGAATATTAAATAAAGAAATGGTTGTTTGCTGTTTCTGCGGGAAGAGTTTACCCTTAGAAGCGGCTGTAGTTTTGAAAGTTTGGGCAAATGAGAAGAGTGAGGAGTATCAAGTATTATATTCCCATAAATCTCATTTTGTTAGAGCATTAGATAAATCAGTAATACTACATCCAGATTTATTAGAGCCTGATGCTTTAGGTTAATTCGTCGTAACGAACTACTGTCTTCCTCTGATATAGGTTGATTAAAAACCAATCTATCTAATTACTATCCTAACATCAGATATTCCATATCTTGTATGTTAGGATAGTTTTTGTTATTCTATCAGCGAGACGTAGGATACCTATTGTGTGTATGACGACCACCGTAATCTCTGCACTTGGAAGAAGCTTCCGGATGCGCAGCTCGCGGAGTATGTGTATGACAACGGTGGACGGCTGACGCAACAGGGGGAGTGCACGAACAAGACGGTTTCTTCCGATCAGGTGGTGCATGTGCAGAACTGGGCGGTACGGGTTTCCCGACGAGCCAGTTCACGAACGACACTTCGGGCTACAGTAAAGGCTCCCTGACAGGAAGCGCGGTGACTGTATCCGGCAGCAGTACTAAAATTTACAAAGGCTATTACTATGACGTCAAGGGGCGTGTAACTAAAGTCGTACAGAACAATCTTTTGGGCGGTTATGACGTGACTAATACGGTCTATGCCTTTACGGGACAGCCCGCCACGGTGACGCATAGCCATACCGCAAGCGGCAAGTCCACACGTACGGAAGTCTATACCTATAGCTATGACCATGCAGACCGTGTAAGCAAGGTGGAGCATACTTTGGGAGGAACCAAAATAACTCTGGCAGACTATACGTACGATAGTTTCGGCCGTCTGAGTACCAAGTCCCTGCACGGCTCTGCGGCGAACAAGCTGACGTATGCCTATAACCTCCGCAGCTGGCTGACGGGCATCACAAGTACGCGCTTCACCCAGAACCTGTACTACAATACGGGTGTGGGTACCGCCCGCTACAACGGCAGCATCAGCAGCATGACCTGGAAGTCCGGGAATGAAAGCACCGTCCGCGGTTACAAGTTCACCTACGACGGACTGGACCGCATGCTGAATGCCACCTATGGCGAAACAGCAGGTATCAGCACGAACGCGAACCGTTTCAGTGAGAACGTGACGGGCTACGACAAAAACGGTAACATCAAGGGATTGCAGCGTTACGGGCAACTCTCTTCAACCGCCTACGGCATGATAGACAACCTGACTCTCACCTTGAACGGCAATCAGTTGAACCGCGTGGATGATGCGGTAGCGGCTTCCACCTACAATGGCGGCTTCGAGTTCAAAAACGGTGCCAATGCCGCCGATGAGTACTCTTATGATGCCAACGGCAATTTAACTAAAGATTTAAACAAAGGTATTAGCGGCATTACATATAATTTCTTAAATTTGCCGAATGCAGTAACGTTCAGTGACGGAAGTACCATCACCTATACTTATGGAGCCGACGGCACAAAGCTGAGAACAGTCCATAAGATAGGCAGTACAACCACAACGACTGACTATTGCGGCAATGTGATCTATGAAAACGGAGTCCAGAAGCTGCTTCTTACCGAAGAGGGTTATATTACTTTGAGCGACAGCAAGTATCACTACTACTTGAAAGACCATCAGGGGAATAACCGGGTAGTCATCAGCCAGAGCGGCACGGTAGAAGAGACGAGCCATTACTATCCTTTCGGCGGGGTATTTGCAAGTGCAGGCAATGTTCAGCCTTACAAGTACAACGGTAAGGAGCTTGATACGAAGAAGGGTTTGAATTGGTATGATTATGGGGCGAGGCATTATGATGCGGTGTTGGGAAGGTTTATAACGGTTGATGCTTTATATGACAAACATTTTAAAGTATCTCCTTATGTCTATTGTGGAAATGAGCCTGTCGGTCGCATTGATCCGGATGGAAATGATTGGCGCGTGCAAACCCATTATAATCGTGAAACGGATAAGATAGAATATAAAATTACGGTAAGAGCGGCTTTGATAAATAATTCTAATAATAAGGAGCTTGATATAAAGACTTTGGCTGGACAAATAGTAGAGCAAGTGAATGCCGCATATACGATTTCAGGTGATGACTTTGTTTCGACTATGGATATGCAATTGAGAACTGTCAACTCGGTGGATGATATAAAGGACACTGAACACGTTTTGCAGATTGTTGATCAAGATATGTTGACAAAAACGGATAAAAGTGTAGTTATGGCTGAGACTTATAAAAATAGTCTGGATGTGAAAATAGGAACGAAAGCGGTTTCTAATATGTTGAACAATGATGATAACCGGACTTTTGCTCACGAACTTGGTCATTCAGGAGGATTGGGGCATACAATGAATGTGGAAAACTTGATGACACAGAAAAAAGTTATTCAAGATTTTGATGGAGATTATCTTAAAGCAACTCAGTTAAACCGTTCTCAGATACAAACAGTCCGAGATAATTATATCCATAACAAGTTGAATAGGCATATTCCTAACTGGAGGCAAAAACTTAAAAGAAGGCAGTAATATGAAGACACGTATATTTATTTTTATAATCATACTTGCCATGCTGGTGGCGTGCATTGGTCATTTGGACTCAGAGAATGATTTCATGATTCGAGTAGGTACTGGTTTTAAGGAGCGTACCGGTAAAGATTATATCCAATGTTGGGTGAATGACAGCCTTGTTTTTAATGGACTGTATGTGAACAAGACGGATGACCAAATATTGGACTACCATGAAGATTGGCTTGGAATGGAAATCACCCGTTTCGATAAAAGCGGATATGATAGTTTAAAAATAAAGATACGTGTCACATCTCTGGATACGGTATTATATTGTGGAAAAAGGGTCATAGATAGTACGTTCCGATACCGGATTGATAATATTCCCAATATTGTAATTTCATGTAGCTCCAACGGTGGTATTTTGTTGTGGGATACTTTACGTACACCTGATTATTTTTGGCTCGAATATTGATATATTAAGAATCTCTGATTCTATAATCTAAACAATTCCCTGCTTATGTTGGATGTAAGCAGGGAATTTCATATAGGAGCATGCTGACTTGGAGCGGTACGCTTTCCGTTACCGGTACGACGTGACATCCACGGTCTATACCTTTACGGACAAGCCTGCCACGGTGACGCATACGCACACGGCAAGCGGGAAGGACAGCCGGACGGAAGCATACACTTACAGCTATGACCATGCAGACAGGCTCTCCAAGGTGGAGCATACATTGGGAGGGGCGAAGGTGACGCTTGCTGCCTATGCTTATGATAACCTTGGTCGTCTGCAATCGAAGTCGCTGCACGGCTCCGACGCGGACAGGCAGGCTTACGCCTATAATGTACGCGGCTGGCTGACGGGCATCAGCGGAACGAAGTTCACGCAGAATCTGTATTATAACACCGGCAACGGGCCTGCCAAGTATAACGGCAGCATCAGCAGCATGACGTGGAAGGCAGGAACGGCAAGCACCGTCCGCGGCTACAAGTTCACTTATGACGGACTGAACCGGATGCTGAATGCTACTTATGGCGAGACAGCAGGCATCAGCACGAACGCCAACCGTTTCAGTGAGAATGTGACGGGGTATGACAAGAACGGCAATATCAAGAGTTTGCAACGTTACGGTCAGACTGGTGCCAGTGCCTACGGCCTGCTTGATAATCTGACTTTCACCCTGAACGGCAATCAGTTGAGCCGTGTGGACGATGCCGTGAGTACCGCGGCATACGGTACAAACACTGCCTTTGTGAACGGTGCAAGCGCTGCAGGGGAGTATGCCTACGATGTCAATGGTAATTTAACGAAAGATTTGAATAAGG
>NZ_QTNH01000021.1:0-1102 GCF_003603515.1 Bacteroides sp. AM32-11AC
TGCGCAGACCAATATGTCTAGTGAAATGTATGACCTTGCCAAGATGAAGGAAGGCTTGCGCAACCGCCGTGTCAGCAGTTATGACCGTACGGGCAACAACCGTGACCACCTGAAGGCCATCAAGCCGGGCGAAACGGCTGTTTTGGCCGACATCAAGGGGGCAGGCGTAATCAACCATATCTGGATAACGATGTCTCCGGGACCGCGCCAGCTTTCCCGTAACGACATCATCCTTCGGATGTACTGGGACGGCAGCGACGAACCTTCTGTCGTGTCCCCCATCGGTCCCTTTTTCGGCCAGGGATGGAACGAACAGTATAACTATGCTTCTTTTGCCCTTTCTTCCGGTCCCAACGGTGGTACGGGTTTGTGTAGCTATTTCGCCATGCCTTTTGCCAAAGGTGCGCGCATTGAGATAGAGAATCAGACGGATGTCAACATCGGCGCCTTCTACTACTACATAGACTATGTGGAGATGAAGGAACTGCCCAAGGACATGGGGCGTTTCCATGCGTGGTTCAACCGTGAGATTACCGAAGCGCTTCCCGAGGGGGAGACCGAGTGGGGTTCCGTGGGTAAGCAGACGGAGAATAAGGACGGAGCCGACAATTATGTGTTTGCCGATATCAAGGGAAAGGGCCATTTTGTGGGATTGAACTATTATGTACAGTGCCCTACCCCCATGTGGTATGGTGAAGGCGATGACATGTGGTTCATCGACGGTGAAAAACAGGCTTCCTTGATAGGCACCGGTACGGAAGACTTGTTCAACACCGCCTGGTGCCCGAAAGAGCCCTACCAGCATATCTACTTCGGCTATCCACGTGTGAATAATGATGTCGGATTCTTGGGGCGTACACATGTCTATCGGTTCTTTATTCAGGATCCCGTCTTCTTCGAGAAAGGGCTGAAAGCCACCATCGAGCATGGACACAACAATTGCCTGACGCTCGACCTGGCTACCGTTGCATACTGGTATCAGGACAAGGCGACGGCTGTCCCGGCCATTCCCGACAAGGAGGGCCGTAAGCTGAAGCCGATGGTAAACAATGTGATGATGCACAAATGGCGTCATGAATGGAGAAAGAACAAGGGGAACAAA
>NZ_QTNH01000021.1:1112-73937 GCF_003603515.1 Bacteroides sp. AM32-11AC
TGATGCACAAATGGCGTCATGAATGGAGAAAGAACAAGGGGAACAAAGCGGACCTTTGGGGAAATGAATAAATTGCTGGAGGATATGAAATGAAGACATTATTAGTTATATCTGTTTTATTAGCATTTACTCTTTTGGGGCATGCCCAAATATGGAAAGTGCCTGAAGGTCATGAAACGCGGTGGACAAGTTTTGAAAATCCTACCGGTGCCAAGGGAACGGCAGCTCAAGTCAATAAAGGTGCAAAAGGAAGTGCTTTCGGCAGAATCATGGCGGGAGACAGCTGTGTTTTGTTGTCTCAGCAAGGACCCGGGATCATTAACCGTATTTGGCTGACAGTCAGCAAACGTAACCCTAAGATGCTTCGTGCGTTGCGTATCAAGTTTTATTGGGATAATTCTGTTGTTCCGGCAGTGGATGTCCCATTGGGAGATTTTTTTGGGAATCCGCTGTCACGTACATCTCGTTTTGAGAACTGTTTCTTTTCTAATCCGGAGAAGCGTTCTTTTAACTGTTCTATTCCGATGCCTTACCGCACCGGTGCCAAAGTGGTGTTTGTGAATACCTCGGATGAGGACCTGACACACTTGTTTTATGATATTAACTTTACTAAATTGCCGGAATGGGATTCGGAGATGAGCTATTTTCATGCTGTCTGGCGTGAAGACAAATCCACCAAGTTGGGAGTGGATTATACTGTTCTTCCCCAACTATCGGGCAGGGGGCGCTTTTTGGGGGTAAGCTTGGGTATCTTTGCCAATAAGGCGTATGAAACTACTTGGTGGGGAGAAGGTGAAATCAAGTTCTACATTGACGGAGATAAGGAATTTCCCACATTGAGTGGTACGGGAGTTGAAGACTATATTGGTACGGCTTGGGGGCAGGGCGAGTATTCCCACCGTTATCAAGGTTGTCCGATTGCAAATGCGGACAGTTGTTGGTGGAGTATGTATCGTTTCCACGTGCAGGACCCGATTTATTTTCATCATGATATAAGAGTTACATTGCAGCAGATTGGAGGTGCTCCATATCAAAAGGTACTCGAACTGTACAAGGCGAAGGTTCCTCTTGTACCGGTTACTATAGATAGAAGCGGTAAACTGAAATTCTATCGTTTATTAGATGAAAATTCAGACCTACATATCACGGATAAAGACTTTCCGCCAGGATTTGTTAATTTCTACCGCCAAGATCATGTAACTTCAACAGCATATTTCTATTTGGATAGGCCTGCAGTCTGAATAATTTTTTAAATAACTTCCTAGTGTATATTATTGGAAATTAGTATTTTATACAATGCTGTAGTAGTTACGTTGTAGTGCTTGAGCAGGTTGTGGTAATCTTGTGATAGTTTGTTTTTTGACATACATCAATTGCTCCTATACTTTTGCAAAAGAATTTTAAATCAATACAAAATGAAGAAAAATTTATTAATTACATGTGTGATGTTGCTGTTTGCCGTTGTTTCGATGGCGCAGAACAAAATTACGGTTTCGGGTGTCGTTTCCGACAAGACGGGAATGACTGTTATTGGTGCTACAGTTTCGGTAAAGGGGGCTCCTCAGCAAGGAGTCGTTACTGGACTTGATGGTGATTATAAGATTACCAATGTTCCCAGTAACGCTGTCTTGCTTTATAGCTATATTGGTATGAAAGACCAAGAAATAGCAGTGAATGGTCGTACTACTATTAATGTAGTAATGCAAGAAGACAATATGTTGATCGATGAAGTTGTAGTTGTAGGCTATGGTGTACAGCGTAAATCAGACTTGACCGGTGCTGTTGGTTCTATCAAGAGCGATGATTTGAAAAAGATTTCTACACCTAATGTGACTAACGCGTTGCAAGGTCGTGTGTCCGGTGTATTTATCTCTGCAAGCGGTGCTCCGGGTAGCTCTCCTGAAGTGCGCATTCGTGGTATCGGTACTACTAATAATAGCAATCCGCTCTATGTGGTTGATGGAATGTTTATGGACGATATATCATTCCTGAGTAACCATGATATTGAGTCCATGGAGGTATTGAAGGATGCTTCTGCTACTGCCATGTATGGTTCTCGCGGTGCTAACGGTGTAATCATTGTTACCACCAAGCAAGGTGCTGAAGGTAAAGCACAGGTGAACATTACTGCCAGTGAAGGATTTCAGTTCCAAAATAGCGGTAAATTTGAGATGTGTACGGCTTCTGAATATGCTATGCTGCAAAATGAAGCTAACTTGAATATTAATCCAGATGGCGGTCTTGTTTATGATGACCCGGCTTCTTTCGGAAAAGGGACCAATTGGTTCGATGAGATTTTCCGAGTAGCGTCTGTCCGTGATTATCAAGTTGCTGTTAGTGGCGGAACAGAAAAGGTACGTTATAATTTGAGTGCCGGATATTTCCAACAGGATGGTATCATAAAGGAAAATTCTTATGACCGTTTTACTTTGCGTGCCAATAATTCATATAAAATAAACAAACATTTGACTATCGGGCATAACTTATCGGCTTCTTTCAGTCATACAAAAAATGAAAATAAGGGAGTTGTAAAATCCGCTTATAAACTGAGCCCTATCATTACTCCTTATGATGAGAATGGTAATTTCTCCGATCCTCAGGTGGCATCTACTGCTAATCCGCTTGCTACCCTCCATTATATGAATAGTGATAATTGGAAAGATAGAATTGTGGGTAGTGCATTCTTGAATTGGGAAGTTATTAAAGGGTTGAATTTTAAGACCAGCTTGGGCATTGATTATATTAATGGTAGAAGTCGTAATTTTACTCCTAAGTATTATATCTCGGAGTATCAAAAGGTAGATGAGAACAGCTTGTCTAAAACATGGACTAGAGATTTTACTTGGCTGTGGGAGAATATCTTGACTTATGATTGGCAAATCAATGATAAAAATCGTCTGAATCTTTTGGGTGGTATTACTGCTCAAAAATACACTAATGAAAAGTTAGGCGGGTCAGGACGTAATTTCTTCTCAGAAGTGGAAGACTATTGGTATTTGGATCAGTCTTCAAGCGATACACGTGGACTTGAGAATAATGGAAAACATGAAGCCATGATGTCTTACTTGTTCCGTGCCAACTATGCTTTAATGGACAGATATTTGTTGACGGCTTCTATACGTGCCGATGGCTCTTCGAAGTTTGGACCGGATAACCGTTGGGGATATTTTCCGTCAGTAGCTGCCGGATGGAGGATTTCTGAAGAAGCTTTTATTAAAGATAATGTTGAATGGTTGAGTAACTTGAAGATTAGAGGTAGCTGGGGGCAAATTGGTAATGATAAGATTGGTAATGACAAATATTATGCATTGGCTAATGTAGACCCTACTTATGATGCTGTATTTGGTGGTGATTATTATTCTGGTGGTACTGTAACTTCTCTTTATAATACACAAATCCATTGGGAACGTTCAGAGCAGTTGGATCTTGGTTTTGATTTAGGCTTGTTCAATAATCGCTTTTCTTTAGAGTTTGACTATTACAGAAGAGATACAAAAGAAATGTTGGTAAATGTGGATGTTCCTGCTTCTGTAGGACTTGCCTCTGTAGAAACAAACGTGGGATCAGTACGTAACTCTGGACTTGATTTTACGGTGAAATGGGAAGACTCGTTTAAGGATTTTCGTTATGGCATCCGCTTGACTGGAACTACAATTAAGAATGAGGTGACTAATTTGGGAGGTAAACGTATCACCAGTGGGGATATAGGTTCCGGAAAAAGTGTTCATATGACAGAAGAAGGAATGCCAATCAAGTATTTTTATGGTTACAAGACTATTGGTATTTTCCAAAGTAATGAGGAGATTGAGCAGTATAATGCGATGGCTGCGGCTGCTTCCGGTGATGCGAAGAAGAAGTATCAGGCAAATGTAGCTCCGGGTGATCTGATTTATGCAGATACGGATGGCAATGGATATATAACTGCTGAAGACCGTACGGATTTAGGCTCTCCTACTCCGAAGTTTATCGGTGGTTTGGGCATAACTGCCGCTTGGAAAGGCTTTGATTTGTCAATTGATTTGCAGGGTAATTTTGGTAATAAGATTTATAATGCCAAACAAGCTGAAAGAAATGCTGGTGTTGATAACTGGGATCGTTCGTTCTTGGATAGATGGACTGAAAACAATAGGAATACTTCCATTCCGCGCATGACATTTGAGGGTAACAATTATTTTGTTTCCGACCGTTATGTTGAGAGTGGCAACTATGTGAAGTTACAGACTGTGGAATTTGGATATACATTCCCAAAAAACTTGATGCAAAAAGTGCATATCCAGAATTTGAGATTGTACTTCTCAGGTAATAACCTGCTTTATTTTACGAATTATAACGGATTTACTCCTGAAATCTTAGGGGGGCTTGACCGTGATATTTATCCGATTACCGCTACCTGCCGTTTTGGCTTGAATCTTACATTCTAATGGAAAATAAAAATAGGAAATGATTATGAAAAAGATATATTCACTTTTATTAGCTTCAGCATTGGTTTTTACCTCTTGTTCTGATTTTTTGGATACAAAGCCGCAAGGGAAATTGACGCAAGATATTTTCTTCGGGGAAGAAGAAGGTGCTTTGATGGGAATTAATGCTATATATTCTCAAATGAAAAGTTGGGACTTGATCGGCTTTTCTTGGTTTGGCATTATGGAGGTGCCGAGTGACAATTCTGATACAGGAAGTTCACCGGCAGATGGTAGTTATGCTCGCGTGAATTCATTGAATGATTTTACTTATGATGTTTATACTTCTGAATTGAACGGCTGGTGGACCGGAAATTATAAAGGAATCGGATTCTGTAACGTAGCATTGGATAACTTGGATGTGTTGAAAGATGAGCAGTTAAAGATTAGAAGCATTGCACAGGCACGTTTTTTCCGTGGTTTCTTTTACTTTAACTTGGTGAGAACTTACGGTGGCGTACCTTTGGTTACTAAAGTTCAGAATCCCGATGAATATGATCAGCCATGCGCTTCTGAAGAAGCTATTTATCAGCAGATTATTGATGACTTGTCCTATGCGGCAATGAATTTGCCAACCCGTGATGAATGGGGGATTGCTGAGAGAGGAAGAGTTACGAAAGGAACTGCAGAAGGCTTGTTGGCTAAAGTTTATTTGTTCCGTCAAGATTATGCAAGTGTAAAACAATATGCAGGGCAGGTAATAAGTAGGGGAGAATATAACCTGCATCACAATTACCGTGATTTGTTTAGCCCGGATTCTTATTATTCTGATGAAGTGATGCTGGCCGACCAGTATTTGTGGGGATCAGACAAGACGAGAGATAAGGCTTCCGAATATGTGAAGTGGCAAGGTGTCAGAGGTTTCAAAGGTTGGGGATTCTGTTCTCCGTCAGAATCTTTGGATAAGGCTTATGAATCAGGTGATCCGAGACGGGAGGCTACTATCATTTACGATGGCGAAAATATGGAAGGAGTTGGGGTTATAAACTTCAAGGACGAACCGGGAGTACAACCGCGTGCCAATAAAAAGACAATGTGGCCTACAACTTATTGGAATGCCAATAATTTTGCTAAACAAAATTGCCACTTGTATTTTCTGCGTTATGCGGATGTACTGTTAATGTATGCTGAGGCCTGCAATGAGTTGGCAAATGGTGAAAGCGACCCATTAGTAGATGACGCCCTGGCTAAATTGGAATTGGTCAGAGACCGTGCTCGTAAGTCCGGTGATGATCCCACTGTATTACCTAAAATAACAGAGAGGGATAAGGCAAAGTTGCGTGAAATCATATGGAATGAGCGCCGCATTGAATTAGCAATGGAAGGACACCGTTTCTTTGATTTGATTCGGGCTGATAAAGTTGTTCCCGGATATGCAGAAAAGATGCTGAAGGCCCATGGAAAGACAAACTTCAATATGAGCCAGCATTCCACATTCTACATTCCACAGAAGCAGATTGATATTTCTCAAGGAATATTGAAGCAAAATAAATAAGGTGTGTGAGGAGTAGCCTAAGGCTACTCCTACTTCTTATGTGATTAAAATGTTTAAAATAGGTATTATGAAAAATATATTTCTTTTTTTCTTGTTTTTTGGGGTTTGTTCGTGCTCGGTAAATGCCATAAATCCACCATCTGGTGTGACAGAAAAGCAACTCTCCGATGATGAACTCATGACCCTTGTCCAGAAGCAAACTTTCCGTTACTTTTGGGATTTTGCCCATCCCGAATCAGGATTGGCGCATGAACGGAGCAACGGAGGTGCCGAGACAGCTACCATCGGTGGCTCGGGTTTCGGAGTGATGGCTATCATTGTCGGTATAGAGCGTGGTTTTGTCACTCGCGAACAGGGCGCTGAACGTATGTTGAAGATAGTCCGCTTTCTGAGCGACAAGAATACCGACAGCTATCACGGCATGTGGGCACATTGGATGAACGGTAAAACCGGCAAGACCATTCCTTTCAGTCGTAAGGACGATGGAGCGGATATTGTAGAATCCGCTTTCATGTTCGAAGGCTTGTTGGCTGCCCATCAGTATTTTACAAAGGATAATCCAACGGAAAACCGTATCCGCGGGATAATCAATAATCTGTGGCGTCAAGCAGAATGGAACTTTTTTACTCAGGGACAAGATGTGATGTATTGGCATTGGTCGCCAAACAACGGATGGGCGATGAATCATCAGATTAAAGGTCATAACGAGTGTCACATTGTTTACATTTTGGGCGCGTCTTCCCCTACTTATCCGATTGCCGAGAGCGTTTATCATAAAGGCTGGGCCAATGCGAATACTTTTCTGAACGGTCGGGAGTATTACGGCATCAAGCTTCCTCTTGGAAACAACCACGGAAAGGGAGGTCCTCTCTTCTTCACTCATTATTCTTACATGGGGCTTGACCCACGTGGCTTGAAAGATCGTTATGCCGATTACGAGGAACAGATGAAGGCTCATACCTTGATTAACCGTGCCTACTGCATTGACAATCCGAAGGGTTACAAGGGTTACGGCGAAAAATGTTGGGGATTGACTGCCAGTGACGGTGACAAAGGTTATTCTGCCCATAGTCCCGGTAATGACCGTGGTGTGATTACACCTACCGCTGCTCTTTCCTCTATTCCATATGCACCTGAATATTCTTTGGAAGCCATGCGTTATTTCTATGAAGAGTTGGGTGACCGTCTTTGGGGTGAATATGGTTTCAAGGATGCGTTCAATTTGACGGAGAATTGGTTTGCACCTTCGTATCTTGCCATTGACCAAGGGCCGATTATTGTGATGATAGAGAACTATCGTACCGGTTTGATTTGGAAACTTTTCATGAGTCATCCCGATGTCCAGAAGGGTTTGAGGAGATTAGGCTTTACTTCTCCTTATTTGAACAAGGTCGATTAGGTTGTTTGATAGGATTCTTTGATTCTGATTAGGTTTTACATAGATTAAAAAGGTTTGTAACCATGAAAAACGTGTTTGTCAATAGTGTATTGGTTGTTTTCGCATTGCTTGTCGCCTCGTGCGGCAGGCAACCGGAAGCCAAAGTAGAGGTGATGTCGTTCAACATCCGTTTGGATCATGTGGCGGACAGTATGAACAATTGGAAATACCGCAAGGACCATGCGGCACAAATGATTGCTTATTATGCTCCGGACATTATAGGCATGCAAGAGGTGGTGAAGAACCAACTCGATGACTTGAAGGAGCGTCTTCCGCAATATACCGCTCTCGGTGTAGGTCGTGTAGATGGAGAAGAGAAAGGTGAGTATTGCTCTCTTTTCTATAAGACAGACCGTTTCGAACTATTGAAGAGTGGAAATTTTGGGCTGAGTGAAACTCCTGATTCCATCGGAAAGAAAGGCTGGGATGCGGCTTGCGAGCGTATTGTGACTTGGGCGGTACTGAAAGACAAGGTGAGTGGTAGGGAAATAGCTGCTTTCAATACTCATTTCGATCATGTAGGTAAAGTGGCACGTCGCGAAAGTGCCGTGCTGATACTTGAGAAGATAAAACAAATGGCGGGTGACCTTCCGGTAATTGTTACCGGAGACTTTAATGGAACGGTAGATTCCGAGCCGGTCACTGTATTGACGGAAGGTGGAATGAAGAATGCTTGCGTTACGGCGAAAGTCGCTTACGGACCGACATGGAGTTTCCATGACTTCGGGCGCATCCCGGTAGAGAAACGTAGGTTGATAGATTTTATTTTTATAAAAGGTGCTGTAGAGGTGGAGCGTTACCGAACCATTGATGATAAGCCGGACAACGGCTATCTCTCCGATCATGCTCCCGTAATGGCTATCTTAAAACTATAAAAGCATTTACTATGAAAAAGAAATTATTGATTGGAGCTGCCCTGATACTTTCTGTGGGTATGGCATGTACTTCAGGAGCCGGTGATTGGCAGAGTTACAGCGGTGACAAACGGATAGAAGAGCGTGTCGATTCTGTACTTGCCTTGATGACACTTGAAGAGAAAATAGGTCAGATGACCCAATATTCTGCCAAGAGCGATATTGTGACCGGTCCGCAAGTAAATACGGACATTGAACCTCTATTGAAGAAAGGATACATAGGCAGTCTTTTCCATGCCACTTCTTCTGCCGCCATCCGCAAGACACAAGAGACGGCACTAGCGGAATCCCGGTTGAAGATTCCAGTGCTCTTTGCTTTCGATGTGATACACGGTTTTAAAACGATATTCCCTATTCCTTTGGCCGAGTCGTGTGCCTGGGACGCCGAACTGGCAGAAAGAAGTGCGTCCATTGCCGCTGCCGAAGCTTCGGCAGTGGGTGTTAACTGGACTTTTGCCCCCATGGTGGACATTTCACGTGATGCACGTTGGGGACGGGTAATGGAAGGCTCTGGTGAGGATCCTTATCTGGGTTCATTGCTCTCTGCCGCACGTGTACGCGGTTTCCAGGGTGAGAAGCCCGAAGACTTGATGCGGCTGGACAAGATGCTGGCTTGCGCCAAACACTTCTGTGCATATGGTGCTGCTGAAGCTGGTCGTGATTATAATACGACTGATGTGTCTGAGCGCTCTTTGCGCGATATTTATTTCCCGCCTTTCAAGGCTGCCAAAGATGCGGGTGTGGCTACTTTCATGACTGCCTTCAATGAGATTTCCGGTGTGCCTTGCACTTCCAGTAAATTCCTTTATCAGGATGTGCTTCGTGATGAGTGGGGGTTCAACGGTTTTGTAGTGACGGATTATACGGCTATCAATGAGCTTGTTCCCCATGGCGTGGCACGCGACGAGGCTCATGCCGCCGAGTTGGCTGCCAATGCGGGCATCGAGATGGATATGACCGGAGGTGTGTTTCATGCACATCTGCTGCAAGCCGTGAAAGAGGGCAAGGTGAACGAAGAAACCATTGATAATGCCGTACGCCGCATTCTGGAGATGAAATTCCTTTTAGGCATTATGGACGATCCTTACCGCTATCTGAATGAGGAGCGTGAGAAGGCTACTATCATGAAACCCGAGTTCTTGGAAGCAGCGCGCGATGCTGCTCGTAAGTCGGTAGTATTGTTGAAGAATGAGAATAACTTTTTCCCGATACAACCCTCCGAACGTAAGACTGTAGCTTTGATAGGCCCTATGGTGAAAGAACGTAACAGTGTGAACGGTGGTTGGGGTGGACGGGGAGACCGTCAACGGAGTGTCACTCTTTTTGAAGGGTTGGAAAAAAAGTACGGAAACTCGAACGTACGTTTTCTTTATGCCGAAGGCTGCGATCTTCGCAAGCCTGGAACTGCAGGATTTGCACAAGCTGTGTCCGTGGCTCGTCAGGCAGATGTCATTCTGGTTGCTGCCGGTGAAGACCAGAACTGGAGTGCCGAGGCTGCTTGCCGCACGGACATCACCCTGCCTGCTTCGCAGCGCGACTTGCTGAAGGAACTTAAGAAAACGGGTAAGCCCATCGGATTGGTATTGATGAACGGTCGTCCGCTGGAACTTACTTGGGAGGACGAGAATATGGATGCTATTCTCGAAGCCTGGTATCCGGGCACGATGGGTGGTCATGCCATTGCCGATGTCATCGCAGGCGACTATAATCCTGCCGGAAAGCTGACAATGAGTTTTCCACGTTCGGTGGGGCAGCTCCCGCTTTACTATAACCACAAGAACACCGGACGACCGCTTCCTCCGGACAATCCGAAGATGGATTACAAGTCTTCTTATATTGACTGTCCCAATTCTCCGCTTTATCCTTTTGGATATGGCTTAAGTTATACTAGCTTTGAGGTGGATAACTTGAAGTTGGACAAGGAGGAGCTGAAAAAGGGGGAAACACTTACCGTTACAGTGGATGTAGCCAATATCGGTAAAGTCGGTGGTGAAGAGGTGGTACAGCTTTATATTCGCGACCTTGTGGGAAGTGTGACTCGTCCGGTGAAAGAATTGAAGGGTTTTCAAAAGCTGTATCTCAAGGCTGGCGAGAAGAAGTCGCTGACATTTGTGCTGACTGAAGAAGACCTTGCCTTTTGTGGTGCTGATATGAAGATGCAGGTGGAACCGGGGGAATTCCGGCTCTGGGTAGGAACATCGTCGGCAGATGAGCGGAATGAATCTGTTTTTACGTTGATATGATAAATTGAAAAATCTTATAAATCATTGAAGATGATGAATCATAAACTATCTTTAGGACTTGCCATGCTTCCATTGGTTCCTGCTGTTCAGGCTCAGGAACAAGGCAGGCAAGACGGTGAACGTCCTAACATTATTTTTATCATGAGTGATGACCATGCACAGCAGGCTATGAGTATCTATGGTCATCCTATAGGTAAAGTGGCACCTACTCCTAATATTGACCGTATCGGGCAGGAAGGAGCTGTGTTCTGGAATAATTATTGCTGTAATTCTATTTCAGGCCCCAGTCGCGCCGCGATACTTACTGGCAAGCATAGCCATAAGAACGGCTTCATGAAGAATTGGGCACTAGGTTTCGACGGCTCTCAGCAGACGTTGCCTAAACTGTTGCAACAAGGCGGCTATGAGACTGCCGTCATCGGTAAATGGCATCTTATTTCCAAGCCGACGGGATTTGACCATTGGATGATTCTCAATGACCAAGGCGAATACTGTAACCCACAGTTCATTACCGAGGGGGACACTACTATTCATAAAGGATATGTGACCGACCTCATTACTCAATATTGTGAGGAATGGATGGACAACGGTCGTGACAAGAACAAGCCGTTCTTCCTGATGATGCACCACAAAGCCATTCACCGCAATTGGGTACCTGCCGAACGGCATTATCGTTTGTATGAACACGCCAAGTTCCCGCTTCCCGATAATTATTACGATGCCTATGAGGGACGTTACGCAGCACAGATGCAGAAGATGAATATATACCGTGACATGTACGAAGGTCACGATTTGAAGATGGTTGCGGGTATCGATAGCGACAGCCTGCTCTTTGACCCTTGGCCGCACGCTTTCATGGGAACAATGACACCGGAAGAACGCCGCCGTTTCCTTGATGCTTACCGCGATCGAAATAATGAGTTCTATTCCAAGCCACGTTCATTTAAGGAAGTGGCTGAATGGAAATACCAACGTTACCTGCAAGACTACATGGCTTGTGTAGCAAGTGTGGACGAGAGTGTGGGCGAGATACTGGACTATCTCAAACGTACGGGGTTGGACAAGAATACGATTGTAGTCTATACCACCGATCAAGGCTTCTACTTGGGCGAACATGGCTGGTTTGACAAGCGTTTCATGTACGAAGAGTCTTTTGGTATGCCGATGGTGATGCGCTGGCCGGGACATATCAAACCGGGTACGCAAGTTACAGGTCTGACCCAGAACATCGACTTCGCTCCTACTTTCCTTGATATGTGCGGCATCTCCATTCCGCAGGACATGCAGGGCGTTTCGTTCAAGGAACTGGTGGAAAAAGGCAAGACACCGCGCGACTGGCGTAAGTCCTTGTACTATCACTATTATGAGTTTCCCGGCTTCCACAGCGTGCGTGCCCATTACGGTGTGAAGATGGAACGCTACAAGCTGATGCACTTCTACGTGGATGACAATTGGGAACTTTATGATCTCAAGACAGACCCTGAAGAGATGCACAATCTTTATGGGAAGAAGGGAATGGAGAAGATTACCACCGAACTGAAGGCTGAACTGGCACGCTTGCAAAAAGAATACGATGTGCCGCAGGAGTTATGCCGCTGAAAAGCTACCGGAAGACATATTGAACATTAATAACCTGATAATAAAGATAAAAGATAATGAGAAGACTGATTACTAATCTGCTGCTGGCATTATTATGCTTGGCGTCTCCCCTTTTGGCGCAGGACATGCGCATGGATACTTATTGTAATCCGCTGAATGTAGACTATACCTATATGATATACAATTCTTCGAAAGATATCTCCTACCGCTCGGGTGCCGACCCTGCCGTAGTAGAGTTTCGTGGAGAATATTATATGTTCGTTACCCGTACGCACGGCTACTGGCATTCTACGGATTTGCAAAACTGGAATTTTATCAATCCGGGGGAAAACTGGTATCCACAAGGTTGTAACGCTCCGGCGGCACATAACTACAAGGATTCAGTACTTTATGTCTGTGGCGATCCTTCGGGTGTGATGAGTGTGCTTTATACCGACAACCCCAAGTCGGGTAACTGGAAAGCCACTCCTGCCATCATCACCAACTTGCAAGACCCTGACCTTTTTCTTGATGATGACGGCAGTGCTTACATGTTCTGGGGCTCTTCCAACAAGTGGCCCATTCGCGGCATGAAGCTCAACAAGAACCATCGTTTCATACAAGAAGGCGAGAAGCTGGAACTTTTCAATCTCGACCCAGAGAAACATGGTTGGGAACGTTTTGGAGAAAATCATGCCGATACCGTGCTGGGCGGCTATATCGAAGGACCGTGGTTGACAAAGCACAACGGGAGGTATTACATGCAATATGCCGCTCCGGGCACTCAGTTCAATGTATATGCCGATGGTGTATATGTGGCCGACCATCCGATGGGACCTTATACCTATCAGAAACATAACCCCATTTCCTATAAGCCTGGCGGTTATATCAACGGTGCCGGTCATGGAAGTACGGTGCTCGGACCGGGTGGGCAATACTGGCATTTCGGTTCCATGGCTCTGCCCATTAATATGCACTGGGAACGCCGTCTCTGCATGTTCCCTACTTATTTTGACGAAGACGGCATCATGTATTGCGACACCCGTTTTGGTGATTATCCCCGTTATGCGCCTACTGTGCCTGGAAAGAAGGGTGAGTTCCGCGGCTGGATGCTTCTTTCTTACAACAAGCCTGCCAGATGTTCTTCGGCTGTAGAAGGTCATACTGCTGCCGGATTGACGGACGAGAATTGCAAGACTTATTGGCTGGCTTCTTCCAACGATGAAACACAGTGGGTGGAGATAGACCTTCAGGCACCTGCCACTGTAAACGCTATTCAGGTGAATTACAACGATTATAAGAGTGACATGTATGGCCGTTATCCCGGCCTACGCCACCGTTATACCATCGAAGGTTCTGTGGACGGCATCAACTGGACGCGCCTCGTCAACCGCAGCAATAGTTTCAAGGATACTCCGCACGATTACGTGGAATTGGAAACCCCTGCTCGGGTACGTTATGTACGTTACAAAAACATTCATGTTCCTACACCGCACCTTTCCATTTCTGCCATCCGTATTTTCGGTCTGGGCGAAGGTAAGGCGCCTGCTCAAGTGAAGACATTTGACCCTCGCCGTCACGAAGATCGCCGTGACATCACGCTGACTTGGAAACCGGTGAAAGGTGCACAAGGATACAACATCCTTTGGGGTATTGCGCCGGACAAGCTTTACAGTTCTTGGATGGTGTATGGTGACGAGTGTAGGCATCTGATGAAATGTCTTTCTACCGACCAGAAATATTATTTTGCTATCGAAGCTTTCAATGAAAACGGTGTATCTCAAATTTCTGTCGTTAAAGAAGTGAAATAATGTGTTGTAAAATGAGGGTGTGCCATCAACCGTTTTGACACACCCTTATTTGTCGTTTTATGTGTATTTTGTTTATTGTCAGCTATGGATAAAAAGTCGTATTGCATCGCTTGGTTGATGTTGTTGTTCGTCGGTTCATTACATGCACAATATCGTACTACTACCTACTGTAACCCTCTTAATCTGGACTATACTTATCCTTTTCACAATTCCCATTTGGGCAAGTCCTATCGTTCGGGTGCCGACCCTGCTGTAGTGGAGTTTCGGGGGGAGTATTATATGTTCGTTACCCGTTCCTGGGGTTACTGGCATTCCAAGGACTTGCTGAATTGGGACTTTATTACTCCCGAAAAATGGTATTTCGAAGGTTGCAATGCTCCTGCTGCCCATAATTATAAAGATTCCGTACTCTATGTTTGTGGGAATCCATCCGGAGCCATGAGCATACTTTATACCGATAATCCCAAACGGGGGGACTGGAAGGCAGTGCCATCGGTACTCCACGACCTTCAGGATCCTGCCCTTTTCATTGATGATGATGAACGTGCTTATATGTATTGGGGGTCTTCCAACCGTTGGCCTATCCGTGGTAAGGAACTTGATATGAAGAATAAATTCCTGCCGATAGCGAAAAAGCCGGATTCACTGCTCTTTCTCCGTCCTGACATTCATGGGTGGGAACGTTTTGGCGAAAATCATACCAGTGACATCAAGCCATTCATCGAGGGTGCGTGGATGACGAAACACAATGGGAAATATTATTTGCAATATGCCGCTCCGGGCACTCAGTTCAATGTGTATGGTGACGGTGTTTATGTAGGAAAATCTCCTTTGGGTCCCTTTCAGTACGCGGCTCATAATCCGTTCTGCTACAAGCCGGGAGGATTTGCTACCGGTGCCGGGCATGGAAGTACGGTTTGTGGTCCGGGAGGAATATACTGGCATTTCGGTACAATCCATCTGTCCATTAATTATAAGTTTGAGCGTAGGTTATGTATGTTTCCTACATTTTTTGATGAAGACGGTGTGATGTACTCTGATACTTACTTCGGTGACTATCCTCACTATTCTCCCGACCAGGTTTCGCGACAGACGACAAGCGGTGGTTTCCGGGGCTGGATGTTGCTTTCTTATGGCAAACCCGTGAAGGCTTCTTCGCAATTGGAAAGTTATCCGGTGGAAAATGTGACGGACGAGAACTTGAAAACCTTCTGGGTGGCCGGAAAAAATGACGATAAGCAATGGGTGGAGATAGACCTTGAAGAAGTGAGTGACGTGTATGCCTTGCAACTGAATTTCTTTGACTATGAGGAAACCGGATTTTGGGGACGTATGCCAAACCTCCGGCAACGCTATCTTGTAGAAGCTTCGGTGGATGGTGCCCGTTGGCGGGTATTGGTGGACTATCGCAACAGTTTCCGTGATGCCCCTCATAATTACATAGAACTGGATCAACCGATAGAAGCACGCTATATTCGTTATCGCCACCATTACGTGCCGGGCAAGAATCTGGCAATGGGGAATATTCGCGTGTTCGGTTTGGGACGTGGGAAAAAACCGGCTACGGTAAAAGGTTTTACGGTAGTGCGTGAAGCGGACGAACGTAATGTCCGCATTTCTTGGAAAGCGGTGAAGGGTGCGCAAGGCTATAATGTATTGTGGGGTGTTGCTCCTGATAAATTGTATAGTTCGTGGATGGTATATGGCGATAATTCATTAGACTTACGTGCCCTCACGGTAGGACAAAAATATTATTTTGCCATCGAGGCATTCAATGAAAATGGTATTTCGCAACGTGTTTTTCTTCGAGAGGCGCACTGATTGTGTAAAATGAACAGTAATGAAACAGATAATACACTCTTTTTTATATGGTAGTACCGTTTGGGCTGCTTGTACTGTATCGCAGGAGGTCAAGGCCGGTGGGATCCCTGTCTCTACCACAGAGGATGGAGATGCTGTTAGCCCAAACATTGTTTGTGTGGTATGTGAAGACATCGGTCCTTGGCTGCACTGTTTCGGTGACAGTGTGGCAGTGACTCCGACTATTGACGCCCTTGCGGCAGAGGGTATACGCTATACCAGCATTTATGGGACAGTGGGTGTTAGTGCTCCTTCGCGTGCGGCACTTATTACGGGAATGTATCCCACGCATATCAATGCCAACTATATGCGTACGCAAGGGGGGCAGATTGCACGTCCACCGGCGGTAACCGGTTACGATATTGTGTTACCCGAGGGAATAAAGTGCTATACCGAGCTGTTGCGTGCCGCTGGTTATTATTGTACGAACAATCCGAAGACCGACTATCAGTTTCTATCGCCTTTGACAGCTTGGGACGAATGCGGTAGGCAGGCGCATTGGCGCAATCGTCCTAAGGGAATGCCTTTTTTCGCTATATTCAATACCCTTGCTTCGCATGAGCAGAAGGTATGGGAAAGTGCAAAGGATACGCTATACGTCTCTCCCGACGATGTGGTACTGCCTCCCTATTATCCTGAGGACAGCATTGTGCGCCGCGACATAGCTGTCATGTACAGCAATATTTACCGCATGGACTGTTTTGTCCGCCAGATGATTGATGAACTGAAGGCTGCAGGCGAGTGGGATAATACTGTTCTTATCTTTTATTCGGATAATGGCGGACCGCTTCCTCGGCAGAAACGTGAAATAACAGAGGTTGGTACCCATATTCCTCTCATTATCCGTTATCCGGACGGACGATTGGCCGGCAGTATTGATGATGGACTTCGCAGTGTCATTGACATTCCACCCACGATTCTTTCATTGGCGGGTATCAAGCCTCCTGCCTATATGGATGGCAAGGCATTTGCTGGGAAATATGCTTCGCCATCGCGGCGCTATGTTTTTGCTGCACGCGACCGTATGGATAAGTGCTATGACCAGCAGGGGGGCGTGCGCGATTGCCGTTATCGTTATATCTGTAATTATACTCCCAATCAGCCCGGCTATCAGCCGGTAGGATTTCGTCTGAACATGCCGATGATGCGCCGTATGCTTCAACTCCATGAAGAAGGCGCACTCGATGAGAATCAAGAAAGCTGGTTTGTCTGGCCCCGTCAGCGTGAAGAGTTCTATGATTTGGAGAAAGACCCTCATGAGATGTGCAATCTGATTAATGATTCGGCTTACCGGAAAGACATTGACCGTTTGCGGAAGGTGTATCGGCAGTGGGAAAGGAAATATTGGCAATGTCGTCCGCTGACAGAACCGGAAATAGTATAAACTATGTGGCCGGACGGTGTACAGCCGCTCGTGTCAGCTCCGCAGATTGTACAGAGGGGGGCAGGTCAAGCTGGAGTGTTCCACTCCTGGAGTCTCTTATGCCTATCAGTTGAATGGTCGGGGACGGAATGGAGAGAAACATTGGAGTCTATATGTTGAGCCGTTTGCTGTCCGTAAAGGAGACCGGGTGGCAGTGCAGGCTTTCCGGGTAGGATATAAGAAAAGTGAGATAGTAAACTTCTTGATTGAACATTAATTTTATAAAATATGAAGAATATAGTTTGTACAGCCTTGATGCTGTTGATGTCTGTGTGTATGTATGCGCAGGAGTTGTATGGAGAGTATGAAAAGAAAGTGTATGTCTCTTCGCAGGGAGATTCGTTGAAGTACCGTTTGCTGCGTCCCGAAGCAGAAAAGGCAGGGAAGAAATATCCGTTGGTGCTTTTTCTGCATGGTGCGGGCGAACGAGGAGATGATAATCAAAAGCAATTGGTGCATGGTGGGCAGATGTGGCTCAATCCGGTGAACAGAGAAGAATATCCGGCTTTTGTATTGGCTCCCCAGTGTCCTAAGGAAGATTATTGGGCTTATGTGGGTCGTCCCAAGTCGTTTGTACCTGGAGAAATGCCCGAGGTACAGGAGCCTACGCGTATATTCCGCACATTGAAGGAGTTGCTGGATACCTATTTGGCTATGCCCCAGGTGGATAAAGACCGGATTTATGTGATGGGACTTTCCATGGGCGGTATGGGGACGTTTGATTTGGCGATACGTTATCCCGAAGTTTTTGCCGCAGCCGTTCCCATCTGTGGTATTGTGAATCCGGCAAGGCTTTCTGCCGCCAAAGACGTGAAGTTCCGTATTTATCACGGAGATGCCGATAACATTGTTCCGGTAGAAGGTTCGCGTCAGGCTTACAAGGCCTTGAAGGCTGCCGGTGCCGATGTTGAGTATATCGAATTCCCTGGAGTCAATCATGGCAGTTGGACACCGGCGTTCAATGATTCTGAGTTTATGGGTTGGCTGTTTAATCAGAAGAAAAAATGATGAGAGTATTGTCTGTTATCGGAATTCTCTTTTTAGGGGGCGCTTTTTTTACTTCTTGCATCACTTCTGGTCGGGTAAGTACTTTTGTGGTATTGCCGGATACGCAGACTTATCTGGAACAATGTCCGGAGGTCTTTGATTCGCAAGTGGACTGGTTGGTTGCCAATCGTAAGAAAATAGATGCCGTGTTCCAAGTGGGAGATTTGACACAAGATAATTCTCCGGTGGAATGGGCGTATATGCAGAAAGCCTTTCATCGTATTAGCCAAGCAGGAATACCTTATTCTGTCGTATGGGGAAATCACGATATTGGCAGTAAGCCCGGTAAGTTTTCGGACGTGCATAACACTGCAATGGCCAACAAGTATTTCCCTCTTTCTGACTATAAGCAGAAGAGTTATTGGGGAGGCAGTGCGGATGGAAAGACATTGGATAACTATTACATAAACCTTAGGTCGGGCGATACCGATTGGCTGGTCTTGAATCTGGAATTCGGGCCTTCTGATGAGGCTCTGCAATGGGCCGATTCCATAGTGGGTATTCATCCGGATAAGCTTGTCATATTGAATACACACGCCTATTTGTATTGTGACAGTACGTTGCATGACGGGAAAGACTGGTGGCGCCCTCAAGGATATGGCATCGGCAAAGAGTCTGGGCGCACAGTGAACGATGGTGCTGGAATCTGGGAGAAATTGCTTCTCAAACATCGCAATGTGATAGCTGTCTTTTGTGGGCATGTCTTGAAAAGCGGAGTCGGCACGCTGGTCTCTATAGGGAAAGAGGGAAATAAAGTGTATCAGATGCTGGCAAACTATCAGCGTGGTGTGGAAGGCAGTAGATTGGGAGGTGAGGGCTACTTACGCATTGTAACTTTTAACCGGAAGACAAGGGAGATAGATGTGAAGACCTATTCGACTTGGAATAAAGCCTACCACCCCTCCGAACATCATAACTTTAAGTTCAGAGAGGTGGACTTTGACGAATATCTGCGCTGAGACTTAAGTCCTTTCAGCGTAATCTCCGTTACTTTTTATCAGTTCTATCAGCTTTTCTACCGCCTCTTCTTCGGGAATGTTCTTTTCGATACACTCCTTCTTCTTGTAGAGGCTGATTTTGCCTCGTCCGGCGCCCACATAGCCGTAGTCGGCGTCTGCCATTTCTCCGGGGCCGTTGACAATGCATCCCATGATTCCTATCTTGAGTCCTTTCAGATGGCCGGTGGCTGCCTTGATACGGGCAATGGTACTTTCCAGGTCGTAGAGGGTGCGTCCGCAGCCGGGACAAGAGATGTATTCGGTCTTGCTGGTACGTACACGTCCGGCTTGCAGGATACCGAAAGCAGTGGCATCCACTACTTTGCCGCTTATGGTTTCTCCTTGGTTGAAGAGAAGGATACCGTCACACAGACCGTCGAAGATGAGTGCTCCCATGTCTGCCGCCGCTTTGATTTGCAGATTTTCCAATTCGCTCTCTGCGTAGTGTTCAAAGAAGACTACCGGGTTCTTCAGGCCTTCCTTCATCATCTGGTGTGCCAGGGCGCGTTGCTCTCCCAACCGGTTGGGATGATTGCTTTGCGAAATCAATACGACTTCCGGATGATACTTCAGGCAGGCGATGGCTTCGTCATTCAGCCCCATATACGTGATGAAGAGGAATTTCAAGGAAGCGCCGCAGCTGCTTAGGAAAGGAAGCTGGTCTCCTTTAAAGGCAGGCCAGGCATTGTCCGGTTCCGTTCTGCCGTTACTGTGCTCCATCCAGACATCGGCATCGATGATGCATTGCATGCCTTCCGGAAGTTGTTCCGGGATGGAACGTCCCGTATAGATATAGTCCGGCATGAATTGCGGATTGAAGTCCATGTCCCCGTCTAAGCGTGCGGCAATGACCACGGGCAGATTGTCTCCGCCGATATTGTGTACGGCGGCAGTCTCGCGGCGGGTGGGAGAGAGATAATTGAATTCCGGCACATCTGCTCCGGGGATATAAGGATGGTCGTGGCGCTGCACGATATAGTCCACCAATTTGCGGGCTACGGGGATTTCCGCCTCCGGAGCTTCGCTCAGGGAAACCCGGATGGTGTCACCCAAGCCGTCTGCCAGCAGGGCGCCGATGCCCAAGGCCGATTTGATGCGTCCGTCTTCTCCGTCTCCGGCTTCCGTTACACCGAGATGCAGCGGGAATCGCATACCTTCCTGCTCCATGACGGCTGCCAGCAAGCGTACTGTCTTTACCATGACCACTGTATTGGATGCCTTGATGGAAATGACCACATCCGTGAAATTCTCTTGTACGCAGATGCGCAGAAACTCCATACAAGATTCCACCATACCTTCCGGTGTATCGCCATAGCGCGACATGATGCGGTCGGATAATGAACCGTGGTTCACGCCGATGCGGATGGCAGTATGGTTCTCCTTGCAGATATTAAGGAAGGGTACAAAGCGGTCGTGTATCTTCTGCAACTCCTGGGCATACTCTTCATCGGTATACTCCAAATGTTTGAAAGTACGTGCTGCATCCACATAGTTTCCCGGATTGATGCGGACTTTTTCTACATACTGCGCTGCTACGTCCGCTACCTTCGGGTTGAAGTGAATGTCGGCCACAAGCGGCACCATATATCCGTCCTGGCGTAGGCCTATGTTGATATTCATCAGGTTTTCAGCCTCTTTGATGCCTTGGGCCGTGAGGCGTACATACTCTCCTCCGGCATCGACAATACGTTTGGCTTGCGCTACACTGGCTTCTGTGTCCTGCGTAGCGGTGTTCGTCATACTTTGTATGCGGATAGGATTGGAGCCGCCCATAGGGGTGGCTCCGATGTTTACTTCTGACGTTTCCCGTCGGGAATAGTTAAATAGATCCACGATGATATTTACAGTTAAAGGATTAAAAGATTTACGATTGGATGATTTACGATGTACGATTGAAGATACCAAGAAGTAATTTCAATCGTACATCGTAAATCATCCAATCGTAAATCAATTGGTTTTGTATTCGTACTTCACCTCCTTCAAGTCCTCATTTGCCTTGACTATTTTCTTTTTCAGCCCTTCTTTATAGGCGGCGAATGTTTCAGCCAATGAGGAATCGCTCAGTGCCAGCATCTGTACGGCAAGGATGGCAGCGTTCATGGCACCATTAATGGCAACGGTGGCTACCGGTATGCCCGGAGGCATCTGGATGATGGAGTAAAGGGCGTCTACGCCATCGAGTACGGACCCTTTTACGGGAACCCCGATTACCGGCAGTGTGGTATTGGCAGCAATGACGCCGGGCAGGGCGGCAGCCATACCGGCAGCGGCAATAATCACTTTAATGCCGCGTTGGCGGGCATTCTTGGCAAATTCCTCCACTGCTTCCGGTGTGCGGTGAGCAGAGAGAGCGTTCATTTCGAACGGTACATGCAGGTCATTGAGCAATTGTGCGGCCTTCTCCATAACGGGGAGGTCGGAAGTGCTGCCCATGATGATGCTAACGATTGGAGACATGAATCTTTAAATTATTAAAGGGTTAATTTTATAAGGGTTAGGGATTAACGATTAGGGGTTAGGGACTGCGCTATCATTCCGTCCGGTGCTAATCGCTAACCCCTAATCCTTTCATTTCATTCGTTTATCAGCGCTTTGTAGGCTTCGGCATCCAGCAGGCTGTCGAAGTCGGCATCAGCGGCGGGTTTGATTTTGATGAGCCAGCCTTCGCCGTATGGGTCCTGGTTTACCAGTTCCGGCTGGTCGGCAAGGGCTTCGTTTTGCTCCAGAATCTCACCGGTTACGGGCAGGAAGAGGTCTGATATGGTTTTTACTACTTCGATGGTACCGAACACTTCGTCGGCAGCCAATGTTTCACCTTCGGTCGGGATGTCGACAAACACAATGTCACCCAGTTGCTCTTGTGCATAATCGGTAATACCTACATAGGCTACATCACCTTCCAGGCGAATCCATTCGTGTTCTTTGGTGTACTTTACATTAGTCGGGAAATTCATGATCATTAGTTTTTAAGGGTTGATACTATGTAAATTAAAAGTTGAAAATTAAAAATTAAAAATTAAACAAGGCTCTTAAAAGAGGAAGATTCGGAACAGTATGTTGCTCAGCGGGTGGAGTACCAGCAGCGAGCAGATAAGCCCTACGGCAAAGCCTCCCATAACTTCGCCCAGGGTGTGGTGTCGCAGGATGATGCGGGCGGTGCCCAACACGCCAGCCACCAGTATAAAGAGGCATAGCCACCATACGGGATTGTAGCTGAACAAGGCACTGAAAGCTACCAGTCCGCCAATTACGGCTCCGGCGCCTGCCATGTGTTCGCTCAGTTTCCATTTTAAGTTGACAATGACGCAGATTATCATCACTACCAGGGCGGAGAGTATGATACCGGTCATGTACCACGGGATATTGAGCCGGTGCATCATGAGCAGGCAGAATACATAAGAAGTGATGGTCAGAATAAAGGGAATGTATCTCCTTTTTCGTTCCACCAGTTCTTCCGGACTGAAACCGTTGATTTTGCGGAAGATGAAGATAGTCAGTGTAGGCATCAGGATGGTGAAGCAATACACCACACCCAATACTATCAACTTGTACTGCAACGGCATGATGCGCAGGTACGAGAATATAAACAGAACCAGAAATGCCAGGAAAGGGATGGAGAACGGTGTGAATACCGTCGAAATCACTTTCGCTGTTCTGATTAAAGTTTTATCTGCTATAATATGCTCTTCCACAACCTAATTTTATTTACGATTTGACTATTTACAATTTACTATTTGAATGCACTAATCTTTAAACCTTAATCCCTAATCGCTCATCCTTTTCTCTCATCTTCTCAGTCTTGCCACGGGGATATTCATCTGTTGGCGATACTTTGCCACCGTGCGGCGGGCTATGGGATAGCCTTTCTCCTTCAGCAGCTCGGTCAGTTCGTCATCGGTCAGAGGCTTTTTCTTGTCCTCGTTGTCAATGCACTCTTTGAGTATCTTGCGTATTTCGCGTACAGACATCTCTTCGCCGTCTTCGGTTGTGTAGCCGTCGTTGAAGAAGAATTTCAGCGGGTAGATGCCGTAGTTGGTCTGTACATACTTGCTGTTGCTCACACGGGAGATGGTCGAGATGTCCAACCCGGTGCGTTCGGCAACATCTTTCAGAATCATGGGGCGGAGTAATGACTCGTCTCCTTCGAGGAAGAAAGGACGTTGCAGGTCTATGATGGCCTGCATGGTAGTCATCAGCGTATTCTGGCGTTGCTTCACGGCATCGATGAAACCTTGTGCGGCATCCATTTTTTGTTTGAGGAACATCATGGCTTCGCGGGACTCCTTAGACTGATTGGCCCGGTTCTTGGTGTGTTCTTCCACCATCTCGGTGAAGTCGCGGCTCATGCGCAATTCCGGTACGTTGCGGTTGTTCAGTGTCACGTTGATGGTACCGTCGTCATAAGTGTCTACCAGGAAGTCGGGCACAATCTGCTGCATGTTCTTGCCGATGGCTTCGCCGAGCGAGGCACCGGGACGGGGATTCAGCTTGCAGATTTCCTTAACGGCTTGTTGCAGGGTATCTTCGCTGATACCTAATTTCTGCATAATCTTGTCCCAATGCTTGCGGGTGAACTCTTCGTAGCACTGGGTAAGAATATCTTCTTCTATATAGTATTGTGGAGGCGAGGGCATGGGCCGTTGCGCTTCCTTACGTCGAATCTGGATGAGCAGGCACTCTTGTAGGGTGCGGGCGCCCAGACCGGCGGGGTCGAAGTCTTGTATAATCTTCAATACTTCTTCCAGCTCTTCGGGAGAAGCGTCGATACCGGCGTAGATGGCGAGTTCGTCGCTGATACTGTCCAGCGATTTGCGCAGCAGGCCATCGTCGTCCAGCGAGCCGATGAGATATTCGGCCAGTTCGCGCTGGTGCGGAGTCAAGTCCTGCTCGCCGAGCTGCTGGCGCAAGGTTTCATAGAAGGAGGTGGCGTCGGAGAAAGGAATTTCTTCTGCCTGCTCCCCTTTGCTGCGGTTGTTCTCCTGCAGCTTGTAGTCGGGGATATCGTCTTCGTTCAGATAATCGCTTAAAGAATCATAGCTAGTGTCTCCACCATCTTCTGAGCCGGTTTCCGCATCGGGTGTGTCGGGGTATTCGTCGCCAGGAGTATCCTCCTTACCCTCTTCCAGTGCCGGATTTTCCAGAAGTTCGGCACGTACGCGGTCCTCTAGTTCCACGGCGGGAAGTTCCAGCAGCTTTACCACCAGAATTTGTTGCGGCGACAGCGTTTGTATCTGCTGTTGCGCTTGGGTCTGTACTTGTCGGGAGCCTTGTGCCATATTTTTATAAATTATTCAATGCACTCATTGTGCATCTTCTTTCAGATATTTACCGCAAAAATAGTGAATAGTTCGATAACACGAAACCTCTCTGATGATATTTAACAAGAAAAGAGAAAACAAACTTTTGCCAATAGCTTGGCAAACTTTTGCCATGCCTATGGCAAGACTTTGCCAACGCGGTGGCAAAACTTTGCCAAAGGCTTGAAAAACGTTGGCAAAATAGTCTTCTGATTATGAACTATATAGATTAATCTCCTTTTTGTATTATCTTCTTTCAAAGATTATCTATATCTTTGTCCTATAACTACTAAAACAAGGAATGTTATGTTTGCTAAAGAAACGTATGTGCAGCGCAGGGCCCAGCTGAAAAAAACGATAGGCTCCGGAGTGTTACTGTTTTTGGGTAACGATGAACAAGGTTTGAACTATGAGGACAATACTTTCCGTTACCGCCAGGATTCCACTTTTCTCTACTATTTTGGCTTGTCGTTTGCCGGGCTGTCAGCTCTCATCGACATAGATGAAGATAAAGAAATCATTTTTGGCGATGAGCTGACCATCGACCATATTGTCTGGATGGGTACCCAGCCCACCCTTCACGAAAAGGCTTCTGCTGTGGGAATTTCCGAAACCCGTCCTTTTGCCGACATCGTCGGTTATCTGCACAAGGCTGTACAGAAGGGACAGACCATCCATTATTTGCCCCCTTATCGTGCCGAGCATAAGTTGAAACTGATGGACTGGCTGGGTGTTCCTCCGGCACGTCAGGAAGGGTCTGTACCGTTTATCCGTGCGGTGGTGGCACAGCGCAACTACAAGTCGGCAGAAGAAATAGCGGAAATAGAAAAGGCATGCGACGTGACTGCTGACATGCACATCACCGCAATGAAGGTGCTTCGTCCGGGCATGTACGAATACGAGGTTGTGGCCGAAATGAACCGTATCGCCGAGATGAACAACTGCGAGCTGTCTTTTGCCACGATTGCTACTGTCAACGGCCAGACCCTGCATAACCACTATCACGGCAACCGGGTGCAACCGGGAGACCTCTTCTTGATTGATGCCGGCGCCGAGCTGCCTTCGGGTTACTGTGGTGACATGTCGTCTACCGTGCCGGCGGACAAGACTTTTACTCCACGCCAGCGTGCCGTTTACGAAATCCAGAACGCCATGCATCTGGAGTCTGTTAAAGCGCTTCGCCCGGGCATTCCCTATATGAAGGTGTACGAGCTTTCCGCCCAAGTGATGGTGGAGGGGCTGAAAGAGCTGGGATTGATGAAGGGCAATGCCGAAGATGCCGTGCGCGAAGGGGCGCATGCCTTGTTTTATCCCCATGGACTGGGCCATATGATGGGGTTGGATGTGCACGATATGGAGAACCTGGGTGAGCTCTGGGTAGGCTATGACGGTCAGCCCAAGAGTACGCAGTTCGGCCGCAAGAGCCAGCGTCTTGCCATCCCTCTGGAACCGGGCTTTGTGCATACGGTTGAGCCGGGCATCTACTTCATCCCCGAGCTGATTGATTTGTGGAGGGGAGAGAAGAAGTTTATGGACTTCATTGACTATGATAAGGTGGAAGAATACCGCAATTTCGGTGGCATCCGCAATGAGGAGGATTATCTGATTACCGAAACGGGAGCGCGCCGCTTGGGTAAGAAGATTCCGCTGACACCGGAAGAGGTGGAGGCATTGCGCTGAATTCATTAAGATATAGAATGATAAAGCCTGCTGCATCTTGTGTGAGGATGCGGCAGGCTTTATTACTTTTCAGGTTTTGTGGAAAGTTCATATACCGAAAAGTTTTAATTATACTTCAAACTTTCACTGTCCTTTTACAGATACTTCTCCCACAAATACCTCAGCGGACTGAGCAACCTCTCGGTCACGCTCCGTTCGTCTGTCATCACTTCTGCCGTACCGGTCAGCTCTCCTTTGAATTCCAGCTGTTTGCCGTAGGAAGTGCATAAGTCTTGCGGCAGGCTTACGGTGACGGTATAGGCGCTTTCCTCATCAGCCAATAACGAGACAATTGTCACTTTCCCCGTCAAGAAACCGAATTCCATGTATGGATAACCGGTTACGCTGATGTTTACCCGTTGTCCGGCCATTACCTTTCCCGAACCTCCGGCGGGAAGTTTTATTTTTCCGATGATGTTTCCCGGGTCTTTGGCTACGATGGAGAACACTTTGTCTCCGCTACCGACGTTCTGGTTCTTTTGCCAGATGTGGTTGTAGGAGAGTATGCCGCTTGCCGGACTGATGAAGAGACAAGTCAACTCCCAATCATTGATGCTTACCAGCAATTCGTTGTAGGCTGTCTGCAGGGCTATATTCAGATTGTTGGACTCCCGGCTTTGCTCCATTTGTGTCTCGATGATACTCTGTTGCAACTGCGCTTCCTGTATTCTGGCGGAAGACAGTGAGGTCATCAGCTGTTCCCGATTCTGCTGCTTGTTGAGGAATGTCTGTTTAGCTTCCTCGTATTCCGACTGGGCAGTCAGCCCCTCATCGAAGAGTTTCTTCTCGCGGTTGTGTACGGTAGATGCTATCCGCACTTGTTCCTTGTCCAGTTCCGCTTGTCTGTTCAGGTGGGCGATGTAGTTGCGGTATTCCTGCAACTCCCGGCGGGTGGCCTCCACCTTCTGCTCATAGAGGTTCAAGGAGAGGAAGTTGCGGTAGTCCGTCAGGCTTTTCAAGAAAGAGGCGTAGGCATTCTGTATGCTTCCCAGGGACAGCTTTTCCGGGAACTGCCCGGCGCAGGCGCTGCTGTCTGCCGGATTGAAGGATGCCAGCTGCCTTTTCAGGCGCAGCACGTCTTCCGTCACGGCAGGATTCTCCAGTACGGCGATGATGTTTCCCGTCCACACGGAATCCCGGTCCTTGTGGTACACCTCCTTTATTTTCCCGCTTCCCCGTGCCACCATCCATATCGGCGGATGTTCGGTGGTGATGGTAATGGATGCACTTATCACGTCGGGATATTTAAAGAAACACCCGCCTATGAAGAAGAGTGCCAGCACCACGAAGAACACCGTGATGCCCCATCGTACCAGTGCATGCGGCGGACGGGTCAGTATCTCCTGCACCTCCTCACTCCGCAATTCTATGTCCTTCCTCCCATTTTCCATTTTCAACTTTCCATTCTCAAAGCTCCAGCTGATTCTTCACCAACCCGTAATACCTTCCTTCCCTCGCTATCAGTTCCTCGTGCGTCCCCGTTTCCGCTATCCGTCCCTGCTCTATCACCACTATCCGGTCTGCATCCCGCACGGTGCTCAGCCGATGCGCCACCACTACCGATGTCCTGCCTTCAAAAAAGCGTTGCAGGTTATCCATGATGATGCGCTCGTTGTTGGCATCCAGTGCGTTGGTGGCCTCGTCGAAGAAGATGAATTCCGGACTCTTGTACACGGCACGGGCGATGAGTATGCGCTGTTTCTGTCCCTGGCTCAATCCGTGCCCTTCCTGGCCAATCCGGGTGTTGTAGCCTAATGGAAGTTCTTCGATGAATCCGTGTATGTTCGCCACTTCCGCCGCATGGCGCAGGCGTTCCTTGTCGATGTGCTCCACGCCGGGGGCGATGTTGCCGGCAATGCTGTCCGAAAAGATGACCCCGTCCTGCATCACCACGCCGCACCGCTTGCGCCACTCGCGGATGCTGAAGTTCTCCAGCGGAGTGTCGCCCAGCAGGATTTGACCGCCGGCAGGAGGATAGAATCCCAGCAGCAGCTTCACCAGTGTGGTTTTTCCGCTTCCGCTCATGCCTACGATGGCAGTCTGCCTGCCCGATGCGATTTCCAGACTGATGTTGTCTAAGGTGGGCGTTTCGTTCAACGGGTCGTATTTGAAGCTCATCTTTTCTATCCGCAAGTCTTTCCCGGCGGGTATCTCCCTTATCAGCTCTTTTGTGGGGTCTTCTTCATCGGGGCTGTCGCGCACTTCACCCAGGCGGTTCATGCTGAGGCGAGCATCCTGCATATCGCGGGCAAAGGTGATGAGGTCGTTCACCGGACTGTTCAGCTGCCCGATGATGTACTGCACGGAGAGCATCATGCCCAGCGTCATTTCCCCTTGCACTACGAGCGAGGCCACCAGCCCCGTAATCACGATGTTCTTGGTCTGGTTTATCAGTACCGCTCCCGAGTCTTGATACTGCCTCAACGCCAGGCTTTTGATGTTTACTTTGAACAGCTTTGCCTGTATGCGTTCCCATTCCCACCGTTTCTGCCGTTCGCAGGCGCTCAGCTTTATCTCCTGCATGCCGTTCACCAGTTGCACTACGGTGCTCTGGTTGGCGCTCTGCTGGGCAAAGCGCTTGTGGTCCAGCTCTGCCCGTTTCTTCATGAAGAGCCAGACATAGGCCACGTAGAACGCACTTCCTCCCATAAAGATAAGGAATATCATGCCGTTGTACAGCAACAGCACAATGCTGAAAACAAGCAGGTTGAACATGGAGAACACCACGCTGAGGCTGCTTCCGGTCAGGAAGTTCTGTATGCGCGTGTGGTCGTTGATGCGTTGCAGGATGTCGCCCGTCATCTTGGTGTCGAAGTAGCCCATGGGGAGCTTCATCATCTTGACGAGGAAGTCCGAAATTAGGGCGATGTTGATGCGTGTGCCCAGATGCAGCAATATCCATCCGCGTATGAACTCCACGGCGCTGCTGCTGAAGGAGAGCATCAGCTGGGCAATGAGTACCAGGTAGATGAAGCCGAGGTTCCGGTTGTTGATGCCGAAGTCCACGATGCTCTGCGTGAGGAAGGGGAGCATCAGCTGTGTCATGCTGCCCAATAGCAGTCCCAGCAGCAGTTGTCCCACCAGTTGCTTGTAGGGGCGCAGGTAAGAATAGAGGAAGCCGAAGCCTTTATAGTCTGTCTTTTCCCCCTCATCCTCTTGTGCATAGAATTCCGGTGTAGGTTCCAGCAACAGTGCCACTCCCGTATCTTCTCCGTCCTTCTTGGCACTGAGCCAGCAACGGCAGAATTCTTCCCGGGTGTATTTCAGCTTGCCTGCTCCGGGGTCGGCCACCCATACATGCTTGTTGTTCATCCGGTAGACCACAACGAAATGCTGCTGGTTCCAGTGGACGATGCAAGGTAAAGGGGCTTCTTGCAGCATTTCGTAGCTCACTTGCACACAGATGCTCCGAAATCCAATCTTCTCAGCCGCTTCGCTGATACCCAGCATGGAAACACCTTCGCGAGTGATGAATGACTTTTCCCTCAAACCTTCCAAAGAATAGCGCTTGCCATAGAAAGCGGACACCATGCGCAGGCAGGTGGGACCGCAGTCCATGACATCGTGCTGGGAGTAGTGAGGGAAGGATTTCATTTAATTTCATTAACTATATAAGTAGTCTATATCTTTAATGTTGTAATAGTTTGGCAGTTTATTCCCGTTAATAAATAGGATGGGTGTACTGTAAAGCTTGTGGTTTCTGCACCATTTTTCTTGCGCATTAAGATAAGAATCGTATTGAGGAGCTTCTTGCAAAAACTTAGTATCCTGCATGATTTTATTCTTGCTGATAGGGTAGTCATCAACATACTTTTGTAATATGGTTATGAATTGTTCAGGAGACTTTTGATAATCAGAGAGTAAGTGTTTAGCTATTATTAAAGACTCCGGATGTTTCTTTTTGTCCAACAAGAATATCAAATCCAACTTGATGTTATCTTTTCTTTGAAGAATTCGCATCAGTATTTGCAGCTCTTTTATACAAGAAACGCAGATAGGACTGAAAACTACAGTAAGACAAGTCTCTGCATTTGTGTTCCCTATAGACAATTTGCTCACCTCGTCTATATCCGTAAGATGAAGCTCTTGTTGGAAAAGGTATTGTATAATATTCTCATCGTATATAAGCTCGTTGAATTTCTTTTTCAAGGCAGTATATTCCTTTTGAGAAGCAATTAACGGTTTAGTGACTGCATAAGTAGATGCTGTAACCAAGAATATCATTATAATATCTATTACGGATTTAGTGTTTAATAGTTCGTAAATGCCATTGATTGTTATGGTACATATACTTAATATAAACAAGAAGATAAAAATAGCTTGTACAGAAAGGCAAAGTGTGCACCATTTTTGTGCTACAAATTTTTGATAGAAGAGTGAATAACACACATATCCAATGCTGAATAAGGAGAGGATGTTGATAAACGCTTGTGATGTGCCGAATGGTAAAACTAATAATATGGTCAAAAGAGATGTAAAATATACAAATCCTATGTCGCTCCAGGAAGCAAGCCCCATAAAATAAGCATCTTTGAAATCTAATATAGATGAGCAATCTATGTTACTTTTGCTCCCATTAGATGAGCACAATCTTTTTATGTGTACATTATATTTATCTATTTGTTCTATAAACAAAAGAATAGACGTGCCCAATCCTCCTAATAGAACTAAAAGATAGACATAAAAAAGGATATCTCCTACTCCTTTTAAAATTAGTGAATAAGTACATAGGGCTACTAAGCACAATATGAGAAAGGGGTACTTGGCTAATTTGATAAAGAGGTCAAGTTTACTTTTTGATGGTATGTTGATTTTTCCCGGCAGATTATCAATAATGAGAATGTTGCCGTCCCACATTTTTTCAAAATCTTCTTTTTTTATACTTTCTTCTTTTCCCTTCTCGTCAATGATTTGAACGGATTCGGCGGTGGCTTTTGTTATGAATAAGAATAAGTCTACATTCGTTACACCGTGGACAATGAAAGGAGCAGGCATGTTTGTCAGTTCTTCATAACTGGTATGTATGGCAAAACTATCTTTGCCCATTCTGTGCAATATATATTGGAAAGAAAGGAAACTGGGAAAATCCGGGTGTTCTTTCAATATTTGATATAATGCAGCAGAGTACTTGACACCATAATGATTTGTGATGATCTTTAGAATGCTCCTTACATTGTCTTTTATTATTTTCTGATGTGCATTCATGCCGTTAATTTATTGCCTTAAATATTTCTCTATTATTGTTGTAACTTGTTTGTCGCTTGGCCTTGGGGCATTCATTTCGACAAGGCTGCCCTGCTTGTCAAAAATGATATAGCGAGGAATCAGATCTAACTTTATTGCTTCCAAGGTCTTGCTGTTTTTGGAGTTGGTGATGATGAAATTGTTTTCTATCTCCGCTAAGCCTTCTTGCTTTGCCGCCTTTTTCCAGCTACTTTTCGTATCTTTGTAGGCCAGGTAAACAAATGCCACGTCTTTCCCTTTATATAACTCCCTGAGTTTTGCCGAAGGAACCATTTCTTCACGGCATGGTACACACCAACTTGACCAGAAATCCACATAGATTACTTTGCCTTTGTGCTTTTTCAGTAGCAGGCTTAGGTTGGTAGTCTTGCCTTGAATGTCCTCCAGCAGTAATTGGTTGGCATCGGCAGAGAGGTTGTATTGCTCTTTGATATTGTTGTATAGCGTTGTATCTTGGGTGATATGGAGATATTTGTCGAGATAGTGATTGACGTCTTGTGCGGAAAAATTCTCGCTGATTTCCTTGATGCAACGTTTAAGCAGGATTTGCATTGATTTGGGTTGGAACGGTTTGGCAGATAGTTCCTCGAAGGTTTGTCGCCAGTCCTTATTTCCTCCTTGGGTTTTACGTATCGTCGGGATATGTTGGTTGGTAAACCAAAGGTAGTAGTCCAGATATTCGTGGTATGAAGGATAGGAGGCGTACTCATCGGAAATGCCGGCTTCCATTTGGCGATAGAAGGTGGTGTCTTCATTCAACATCCGCTGGGATTCATAGTCTTTCAGTTCAAGCAGTTGTTGATAGTGATTGTATGCCTTGTCCGAGATGATTTGCTGCTTCTTAAAGAGGTTGATAGTGTCTGTATATGCTGCTTTGTAACTATTGAACATAGAATGCAACGAGTCCAAAGGACAATAATCCATTATTAATGAAGTCCAGTTGTTGGCTCGTATCACGTCAATGCTTTGGGCAATCCGTACCCAGTCGCTTCCCAAACATGTTTTTGCTTCTAAGCCGGAGTGTGTCCTCCCTTTGCGCAGTTCATAGTTCATATTATAGATTCTATTGCGTTCCAGGTGATGTTTGCTGCTTAAAATTGGGTAATCGAGGCTGTCCATAGAGACAGTGACAGTATCTCCTTGTATTAAAGGGTAATAGATGAACTCAAAATCTCTATAGTTCAGGGCTAACTCCTTAAAGTCTTCGGACGACTGTAGGGTTATAGTGTCGAAATCTGCTTCCGGCATATATTCCTTAAGTATTTCCGTATTGTCGGTATAGAGAGCTTTAGGCATGAGTGTATGTTTTATCCCTCCAGGGGTTTTGTATGGTTTGGGATGGTAATGGTCGAAGCACACTACTATATTCTTTTCGTCCTTTTGGGTGGCGACATGATGCTGTTGACAAGATGAAAGACTTATTATTAAAAGGAAGACAATGCATATAATCATAGGACTATAGATTTGGTTTGCAATAAAAAAATGAAATAATAGGTATGCAGGATAAGTGAAATAACTTGCTGCTTAAAAAAACTTTCACTTGTAGAGTTATGGCTGTGACAAGTGAATAGGAGAACAGTTAATCAAACAAATTCTCCTATTCAAAAGCAAACCATTGTTATCCGCAGTAGCTACTTGATCCGCAACTGTCGCAGCACCAATGCCCTTCTTCTGTGGCCATATGCATGGCCTGAGCCTTACTTACACCACATTTCACAGTACCGGTTGGCGATTTGTAACCGCAAGTTCCGGAACCTCCTTTAATGGCTCTCATTTGGTTCTTGCTGAGAGCTTTCGTTTTTAACACATTAAAGTTCATAATGTCTGGGATTAATTTTATTCTACTCTATTAGGGCTTTTCGATTCCGCCTATATTTGGTGCACAAAATATCACAATTTAAAATGGTCTCTATAAAAGTGTATTCAATCTCTAATATGAATTATTTCTATAATAGATACTGCTTATAGTGAAAAACTTCCTGTCAAAAGTGTATCCTCTGTTTCAATCTCAATGAGATAGTTGCCGGTGCTTTCGCCGTTCAGGTCTATATTGAGGGCAGCAGGACTGCTGTGTGTTTCCGAATAGACGGTTTCACCGGTAGATTCATTGGTGATAGTGACATTGACAACTGCAATGTCTCCATTGAAGCTGACATTCACTACATTATTATATAGGTAAGCATCGGCTATCGGTCGTTGGATGCTGCGTTTGATGGGAAGTCCTTCCTCGCTTGTACTTCCGGTTCTATCTTTGGGTTTTATCGGATAGCTTGTCAGTACAATCGTTTCCGCATTGGTTTGGCATTCCCGGGCAGTCGAAGTGGAAAGGCCGTTGCAGAAGAATAAGATAAAGATTAATGCTTTCAGTGCTTTCATAAATAAGTGTTTTTATCGTTTCTTGTGCTACAAAGTTAGGGATTCGGATGATTCACCACTGCCCAAAAAGTGCCCAATTTTCATCTTGGAGTGCCCAAAAAGTGCCTTAATTACTACTTTTCAACTGTTCTGCCAGAGAAAACAGCACATTTTTCAATGAAAGTCCTTGAGGTGCTCCCATTTTCAATAGGATATTCTTCGTTCTTGCCTGGATGGTACTGCGGGATTGTATATGAAGGAAATGCCCCATATGTATGACGGGAACTTGCGCCAAATAGAGGCAGCATATCCGAATTTCTTCTGCAGACAGATTGTATCTTTCATCAAGATAGGTGATGATTCCATACCATCCGGCATTTGTAAGGGCTATGAACTGGCTCCACTCTTCTTCATTCAGGTTCTCTTTTGTCTCTACTTTTTGAAGCTCTTTGGTTATCCGGGACACTTTGGCGTAGAGTGCAGAAGTCTTGTATTCTTCTTGTCCATGAGCCGGTTTTTTCACAACCGGTCGGCTGACTTTTTCTTGCAAGGCTGCATTTTCCCGTTCTTTTTCGGCAAATGCTTGTTTCCTCTTTAAGTTCGCCTTGGCAATTTCGGCCTGCAGCGTTTCTTCCCATTCTTTCTTTTCGGCTTTATGCTGCAGGTGTTTCTTCCTGAAATAGAATATGCAGATGAAACTTATAGCGAGAAAAACAACACTTGTTGTATATATATAAAGAGTGCTCCGCTTGACTATTGTATTGCTGTTATTCCTTTCACGGGCAATTATGGTATTGAGAATGTCATGCCCTTGCTGATTAATTTGTGCACTGTCCTGATACATTGTTCGCTTTCTTTCCAGAAGAATGGATGTTTCCATATCTCCTTTTGCTTGTGCTATCTCCGACAAACGCATACAAGCATCTGCTTTGGTGTCGTAGTATCTTTCTGCTTTGAGTATTTTTTGCAGGAAAATGTCGGCGGAATCATACTGACCGTTCAGGAAATAGGCATTGCCAAGTAGTAGGAATGTCCTATAGCAGTGCAGGGTATCTTTCAAACCAGAATAGTTGAGGCGTGCATACTGCAATGCTTGTCCCGGCTTGGGCATAAGATTGTAAAGCATACTCAAAGAGTGGTAGATAGGAACTAATACCATACTATCAGAAAAAGCTTTTCCAATAGACAAGGCTTGCTGCATCTGCTGTTCTGCTTTTGGGTAATAATTTTTTCCTTGTGTAAGACTTATCATTCCACGTTGTGATAAAGTATAGCATAAAGAAGTGGTGTCTTTTTGCGATTTTGCCAATAATTCTGCCCGTTGGTAGATAGAATCTGCTTCGGAATTAAGGCCTTGTGTATAGTACAGATAGCCGAGGTTGCTGTATAAGGAGGTTTTTAGCTCTGCGTTTCCTGGGTGGTCGTTGATATGCGACAAGGCTATGGCGTACTTGTCTATGGCTCCGGAATAGTCGTTCTGGTCTCTATAAAGACTTCCCCAATAGTAGTATGCCCGTGCTTGCAGTGGGGCATCCTCATGCGTGTCATAGTAGCGCACGGCCACTTGTATCAGCGAATCATCCGTCTGCCGGATGTAATTCTTGTCCCGTGCCTGTGTCAGCAGCAGTGCATGGTAGGCGCGGTCTGCTTTTGTGCTCAGGTTCTTGGTTGATATGCCTTGCAGCATGTGCAGTGCGCTGTCCGGGCGTGAGGCCATCAGCGAGTCTGCTTGTACCAATGTTGTATTGTAGTCTGTCTTTCCGGTGCAGGCTGTCAATAATGCGGCCAGTATGGCTATGAGGGCTATGGTTCGTTTTTTCATGTGGCTTGCAGCTTGATGCACTGCAAAAATAATGTTTTTTGTTTAGCTTGTCCTTGTCTGTTTGCCTTTTTTTCAAAGAACGGATACTGTCAATAAGCAACTTCAGGCTTCTCATTCCCTTTGTGGAACTTTCAATTTGAACCGTATTCATCGTGTGCTGTGCAGGGTTTCTTTGTGTTCCGCATACGTGTTTCTCCCGAAAAGCCCTTTGATTTGCCAATGCTCCACTGTAGTGAACAAGTCGGCCCACTAAGGTGAACGAATCGGCTCACCAAGGTGAACAAATCAGACCACTTGGGTGAGCCGTTGTCAATACCCTGCGTTTGGCACAAGAAATGTATATGCTTTTCTTAATAAAGGACGGGGGAGAGGTGGACGAAAGCCCGTGCGTCTTGAGGGGAGTGACAGCAAGCAACCGGGTGAACTGAAAAGAGTGAGGGCAAATTTTGCCCTCACTCTTTTTATTTGCTCTCACTCACCGCTGCAATGCCGATGAGCAGGGCGTTTCAGGAAAGCGGTGAGGGCAGTGAGGGCAGGTTTGCAAACTTTTTTTTCTTTTGCTTGAGTTCAGCTTCCTCGCTGCTGAATTCCACTCTATTCTGTACCGACCTGCCGTTAAGCGTGCAGTTCTAGTACAAACCGTGCTCCCTTGTTGTAGCTGCTGTCTAGTGTCAAGCTGCCGTTCATCTTGGTGGCAATCAGTGAGCAGATGGGGAGTCCCAGGCCGTCGCCTTGCGTCAGGTCTTTCACTTCGGTGAAAGGCTTGAAGATGTTTTCGCGTTGCTCCTCGGGGATACCGCAACCGGTGTCGCTGATGATGAACTGGTGGGTGTGCGCACCGCGTTTCTTGAAGTCCAGCCATATTTTTCCTCCGGCAGGGGTGTACTCGGCGGCGTTTTCCAACAAATGCAGCAAGACGCGTTCCAGTTGCTCAGGGTTGATTTTTACATTCAATTTGGGGGCATTCACGGTCAGGGTGACATCTTCTTGTGTCATTCCTTTGATTTTGTCCATGATGCCTTCACAGAAAGTGGAGATATTCTTCTCCTGCACTTCGTAGGGTTCGGACAAGGTGGTTTCCAATTCGGACAGTTCCTGGATATGGTTGGAGAATGCATGCAGGGCTTTTACGCCCGGCAGTGAGGCGTCGAGCGTGTCCAGTGTCGGTTCCATTTGGGCGGAAATGTTCTGGATAAATTTGGTTTTCAGCTCATTGTGCTCATTAGCAATGCTGATGGCCTTCTTCTGTTTACGGGTGAGGATGATGAAACGCAGCAATACGATGGCGCCGAATACCAGTGCGGCGGCAAGGATGGCGGCGAGTATGCAAAGCCCGATGATGATGTACTGCTTGGCGCTTAGGGAATCATCTTTCTCCTGGATAGTGGCCAGGCTTTCATCGTATTTCTTCTTCAGGGCGTTCAGTTCCTCTTGGGCGGTAAGCGCCTTTACGGAGTCGGTCCATAGGATGTACTTGTCGTAGGTGCGTGCCACCAGTCCGGCATTGTTTGCTTTGCGGGCGATACTGATAAGAGTCTTGTAGCATTCGTCTACTTTGGCGTAGTTCTTCTGTTCCTTATATTGCCCTATCAGGCGGTTGGTAGCCGCATCACCTTGTGTGTTCATGCCGAAGGTGTAGTAATAGTTGGCCTGCGTATAAAGCAGGTCGTTGCTCAGAGAGTCGTTGTGAAAGGCTTTGGCGGTCTCTTCCAGTTTGGTCAGCTGTTCCTTGGCACGTGCGGGATTTTTCAGGTTGATGTACATCTGCAGGCGTTCCTTGTTGATGCGGAAACGTAGGTTGGGCATGGCCTTGCCCGTTTTCTGTTCGCCGGTTGCCACCACTTGCTCGGCACCGCGCAGCAGTTCAAAAGCTTCTTTATAGTAATTCTCCCGATGGTAGAGGGCGCTGGCATTGACGCCGCATTCCACTGCCTGGACATACTTGTCTTGCGTGGCAAAGGCATTGTAGGCTTGCAGGAATAGATAGCGGGCTTTGATATATTCTTTTTTCGTAAGATTTTCTTGTGCTTGTTTCATCAATTCGTCTGCACGGTTTTGCGCATGGAGTTGAGTAAAGATGCAGAAAGTCGCTAAGAGAAGTGTCGAAATAATTTTTTTCATATGTACGTTTGTTTTATTTGCTCACAAAGTTAGAATAAAAACTTAGTATTTGAAGCTGCTGCCTCCTAAAAATTCTCTTAGCAAGGATGTCGGTGGAATTTCTTTGTCCTGTACGGGGGTGAAATATTTGATGAATTTCAGCAACCGGTAGGCTTCTGCGTATTCCGGACAGTTCCGTGGAACACTGGTAAGGATGGGCTCTGCGTGGCAGCGGAGCACGGCGAATTCGAACAAGAGGGCGGAGTTGAACATAACGTCGGCATTTTCCTGGTAGGGGAATATCCATTTGTCCTCGCCGGCGCGTACACTGGGCCAGCGTGAAATGGTCTCTTGTGCCGAGTAGCCGCGGTAGTTGAAGTCGCGGATGATGCGGCGCAGCAGGCGGTTGTCCGTGGTGGGAATCCAGTTGTGGTCGTCCAGCGAGATGGTGGTCAGGGCAGATACATAAATCTTGTATTTGCTGGCGGCGGGAATCTGTGGTGTCAGTTCAGGGTTCAGGGCATGGATTCCTTCCAGGATGAGGATGGTATGCTCGTCGATGCGCAGCTTGTCTCCCTTGTACTCTTTCTTCCCGAGGTTGAAGTTGAAGCGGGGCAGCTCCACTTCTTCGCCCCGGAGCAATGCTTGTAATTGGGTGTTGAAGAGCTCAAGGTCGAGGGCATAGAGCGATTCGTAATCGTAATTGCCGTTCTCATCGCGCGGGGTGTCTTCACGGTCTACGAAGTAGTTGTCCAGCGAGATGGGGTAAGGACGCAGGCCGTTGGTCATCAGCTGCACGCTGAGGCGTTTGCTGAAAGTGGTTTTTCCGGAAGACGAGGGGCCGGAGATGAGCACGAGCTTCACCCGGTTTCCGTTTTCGCCGCGGTGGTAGATGTCATCGGCAATCTGGGCTATCTTTTTTTCCTGCAGGGCTTCGGCCACGTTGATGAGGTCGGTGGCATGGCCTTCCTCGCAAGCCATGTTGAAGTCGCCTACGTTGCCCAGTCCCATAATGTAGTTCCAGCGCAGGTGTTCCTTGAATACGTCGAGCATTTTCTCTTGTTTCACCACTTCTTCCAGGACATCGGGGTTTGCCCGGTTGGGGATGCGTAGCAGCAGGCCGTCGTAATACTTCACGATATCGAACAGCCAGATGTATCCGGTACTGGGCAACAGGTTGCCGTAGTAGTAGTCTACGGTGTCGCCCAGTGTGTAGTAATAGGTATATAGCGAGCCGGAAGTTTCCAGCAGCTTCACTTTGTCGTTCATGCCCCGTTCGTTGAAGATGCGTACAGCCTCGGTGGTGTGGCATTCTACACGGTGGTAGGGGATGTTCTCGGCAATGATTTCCTGCATCCGCTTCTTGATGGCTGCCACATCTTCCAGCTCTATGGGGCGGCCGATGCGCAGGTTGCAGAAGTAACCTTTGGATACCGGATGCTCTACGAACAGTTTTCCTTCCGGAAACAGCTCGCTGACAGCTTTGTAAAGAATGAAGCAGAGGGAACGGACATAGGTGCGCATACCTGAGGAGTCGCGTATGTCGAGAAATTCTACATCCTTATTGTTGTATACACGGAAATTCAGCCCTTCGGAACGGTTGTTGACCTTTGCACTGACTACCTGATAGGGGAAATTTAGATTAAAACCGTAATAAATATCCAAAAGTGAGCTCCCTATAGGGAATTCTTTAGAAATATTATTATTTTTGCAACAAATTTGTAACATGTGTTTCATGATGTCTCGTTTTTAGTGGGTTGACACGTTAAATATAGGACATTATAACACGTGAAGGAATGAAACACCTTAAATAATTAAAGATGGAATATTCTTTTTATGATTTTTTAAAGCTACTCGGCTCATTGGCACTGTTTCTTTACGGAATGAAGATTATGAGTGAGGGGCTTCAAAAATTTGCCGGTGACAGACTGCGGAAGATATTGACCGCAATGACAACCAACAGAGTGACCGGTATGTTGACGGGCGTGCTGATTACAGCACTTGTACAATCTTCCTCTGCAACCACGGTGATGGTTGTAAGTTTTGTCAATGCGGGGTTGTTAACGCTTTCACAGTCCATAGGTGTCATAATGGGTGCTAATATCGGTACGACTGTTACGGCATGGATTATTTCAGCTTTAGGTTTCAAGGTGGACATTGCCGCCTTTGCTCTTCCTCTTCTTGCTTTCGGCATTCCTCTCCTCTTCTCTCAAAAAAGTAACCGCAAGTCTGTCGGTGAATTTATTTTCGGTTTCTCATTCTTGTTCATGGGGCTTTCCTATTTGAAAAACAATGCTCCTGACTTGAGCCAAAATCCTGATATGCTGTCATTTGTGCAGGACTATACCGACATGGGCTTTATCTCCATACTTCTTTTTGTGGGTATCGGTACGGTGTTGACCATGATTGTGCAGGCATCTGCGGCAACTATGGCCATTACGCTTATTATGTGCGCCAACGGCTGGATTAGTTTCGAATTGGGGGCAGCACTGGTTTTGGGAGAGAATATCGGTACAACCATCACGGCAAACCTTGCGGCGCTGACCGGTAATACGCAGGCAAGGCGGGCTGCTTTGGCCCACTTGGTGTTCAATGTGTTTGGTGTGATATGGGTGTTGTGTCTTTTCACCCCCTTTACCGAGGCTGTGTCATGGTTCGTAGAGAACGTGATGGGTACTAAAGATCCGGCTGTGGCCGTATCCTTCAAGCTTTCGGCATTCCATACTTGCTTCAATATCTGCAACGTGCTGATATTGATATGGTTCGTGAAGTTTATCGAACGTACGGTCTGTGCCATTATTCCAATGAAGGAGCAGGACGAGGAATATCGCTTGCGTTTTATCTCGGGCGGTATGCTTTCTACGGCAGAGCTGTCCATCCTGCAGGCAAGCAAGGAAATACATCTTTTTGCCGAACGTACCCGCCGTATGTTCGGAATGGTGCAGGACTTGCTGCATACGGAGAAGGATGATGATTTCAACAAAGTGTTCAGCCGTGTGGAGAAGTACGAGAATATCAGTGACAGCATGGAGCTGGAGATTGCCAATTATCTGAATCAAGTGTCCGAAGGGCGCCTGAGTTCGGAAAGTAAGTTGCAAATACGTGCCATGCTGCGTGAAGTGACGGAGATAGAGAGCATCGGCGACAGCTGCTATAACCTGGCACGTACCATCAACCGCAAGCGCCAGACCAATCAGGATTTCACCGAGAAGCAGTACGAGCATATCCATTTCATGATGAAGCTGACGGATGATGCCTTGGAGCAGATGATTGTCGTGGTGGAACATCCGGAGCATGCAGGCGCGGATGTGAACAAGTCCTTTAATTTGGAGAACGAAATCAATAATTACCGCAATCAGCTGAAGAACCAGAATATCTTGGATGTGAACAACAAAGAATATGATTACCAGATGGGTGTTTACTATATGGACATCATTGCGGAATGTGAAAAGCTGGGCGACTATGTGGTGAATGTAGTGGAAGCCAGCAGCGATATAAAAGAAAAGAAAGCGTCTTAGGACGCTTTCTCAAATTCTTCTTTGCCTACTCCACACAAGGGGCAAACCCAATCTTCGGGAAGGTCTTCGAAAGATGTTCCCGGTTCTATTCCATTTTCAGGGTCGCCCAATTCAGGGTCATAGACATAATCGCATACAGTGCAAATGTACTTTTCCATAAATTTCCTTTTTAGGTTTATTCTCCTATAATAACGTTTAAAAGCCCTTTTTGTTCTATTGTTGAACAAAAATAGTTTATTTTTGTTCTCTATTAAAACAACATTTTATGAAAATGACCGACAAGCTGTTCAGGGCGATTATGCGGAATCTGCATGCCTACGTACTGCTGATAAACCGCGACTTCACTGTATTCTACACCAATTACTACGATATTACCGGAGCTGTAAAGCCTGCCGAAACTGGACGGGTGGGAGATATTCTGCGCTGTAACAATGCCTTGTCGGCAGCAGGAGGTTGCGGCACTCACGATTTGTGTGAGCACTGCCCCGTGCGGAATGCCATAGAGAATGCCTTTGTGGTGCAAAAGAACTTCACGGATTTGGCAGCTATTCTGAATCTTAGGGATAGCGAAGGCAGAACTACGGAATGCAATGCTTATGTTTCCGGCGAGTATATGGAGATTGAGGACCGCGACTGCATGGTGATTACCGTGCATGACATTACCCGGCTGAAACAAGTGGAAGCTGAATTGAAACTGGCACGTGAGAAGGCAGAGAATGCCGACCGCTCCAAATCGGTGTTCCTGGCGAATATGAGCCATGAAATCCGTACCCCGCTGAACGCAATTGTCGGATTCTCGGAATTGCTGGCCTCTGCATCGACAGACGAGGAGAAGACACAGTTCCTGGAAATTGTGCAAAGTAACAATGAAATGCTGCAACAGCTGATTGCTGATATTCTGGACCTCTCGAAGATAGAAGCCGGAACATTGGAATTTGTGTTCTCGGATGTGGACATCAACCAGATGATGTTCGATTTGGAACAACAGTTCCGTATGCGGGTGGCCGAGCTGGGTAGTGGAGTGCAGATTGTCCGGGAGGCTTCTGAGAAGGAATATACCATGCATACAGACAGAAACCGGCTTGCACAAGTGGTATCCAATTTTATGACGAATGCCCTGAAGTTCACCCAGGAAGGCAGTATTACCCTCGGATTCAGACCCTATGAGGAAGGTCTCTATTTCTACGTAAAAGACACGGGAACCGGTATTCCCCAGGAAAAGTTGCCACATGTTTTTGAACGTTTCGTCAAGCTGAAGCAGGAAAAGAACGGTACCGGACTGGGACTCTCCATTTGCCAGACCATTGTCCGCAAATTGGGGGGCGAAATAGGCGTGGAATCGGAAGAAGGGGCAGGTTCGACTTTCTGGTTCACATTGCCGTGGGAGCCTGCAACCAGACCGAAACTGGTGAGGGAAAAAGAGAATCAATGACAGTCAATTAATCACTAATCATTATATAGGTATTGTTTTCCCGGATTATTATTGTATTTTTGCGTTCCAAAATTAAACCTAAAGACTTGCATGACTGCAATAAAGGATGATTATTATCATGTCGGACTGACCGACGAACAAGTGCGGAAGAGCCGCGACGAACATGGAGTAAATTTATTGACGCCTCCTAAACGGCCTTCCTTATGGAAATTGTATCTGGAGAAGTTTGAGGACCCCGTAGTAAGGGTATTGCTGGTTGCCGCTCTGTTTTCTTTGATTATTTCCATTGTAGAGAATGAATATGCCGAGACTATCGGCATTATAGTAGCCATTCTGCTGGCTACCGGTATCGGTTTCTTCTTTGAGTATGATGCCGGAAAGAAGTTTGACCTGCTGAATGCAGTGAACGAAGAAACTTTGGTGAAAGTAATTCGTAACGGACATGTGCAGGAGATTCCCCGTAAAGATGTAGTGGTGGGTGATATAGTGGTGCTGGAAACCGGTGAAGAGGTTCCGGCGGACGGTGAATTGCTGGAAGCCATTTCCCTGCAAGTGAACGAATCGAATCTGACCGGTGAGCCGGTAGTGACGAAAACTACCGTAGAAGCTGACTTTGACGAAGAGGCTACGTATGCTTCCAACCGCATTTTGCGCGGTACAACGGTGGTGGACGGACATGGCACCATGCGTGTGGAGGCTGTGGGCGATGCTACGGAAATCGGTAAAGTGGCACGTCAAAGTACCGAACAGAATACGGAACCTACTCCGCTGAATATTCAGTTGACCAAATTGGCCAATCTGATTGGAAAGATTGGCTTTTCCGTAGCGGGTCTGGCTTTTCTCATTTTCTTTGTAAAGGATGTGGTACTGGTCTATGATTTTTCTTCATTCCACACCTTCCGTGATTGGCTGCCGGCCTTGCAGGCTACTTTGCAATACTTTATGATGGCAGTTACCCTGATTGTGGTGGCTGTGCCCGAAGGATTGCCGATGAGCGTGACACTCAGTCTGGCGTTGAACATGCGGCGTATGCTCTCCACCAACAATCTGGTGCGCAAGATGCATGCATGCGAGACGATGGGAGCCATTACAGTGATTTGTACCGACAAGACCGGGACATTGACCCAAAATCTGATGCAGGTGCATGAACCCAACTTCTATAGTTTGAAGAATAACGGGCAGCTGGGGAATGATGACCTCAGCAAGCTGGTAATGGAAGGTATCAGTGCTAACTCCACTGCTTTCCTGGAAGAAGAGGTGACTGGAGAGAAGCCGAAAGGGGTGGGTAATCCCACGGAGGTGGCACTGCTGCTTTGGCTGAGCAGTCAGGGATGCGACTACCTGGCACTGCGTGAGAAAGCTACGGTTATCGACCAGCTGACTTTCTCTACGGAAAGGAAATTCATGGCTACCCTGGTGCAATCTCCCCTGATTGGGAAGAAGGTGCTGTATGTGAAGGGAGCTCCCGAGATTGTTTTGGGTAAATGCAAGGATGTCATGTTGGACGGCAAGCGTGTGGATGCGGTGGAATACCGTTCTACAGTGGAGGCTCAGTTGCTCAACTATCAGAATATGGCTATGCGTACACTTGGCTTTGCATTCAAGATTGTGGATGATGCGGAAGCGTCTGATTGTGTGTCATTGGTTGCTGAAAATGACTTGTCGTTCCTCGGTGTGGTTGCCATCAGTGACCCTATCCGTCCGGATGTGCCTGCGGCCGTTGCCAAATGCCAGTCGGCAGGTATCGGAGTGAAGATTGTGACGGGAGATACACCGGGTACGGCTACCGAGATAGCACGCCAGATTGGTCTGTGGAAACCGGAGGATACGGAAAAGAACCGCATTACGGGAGCTGCATTTGCCGAATTGACGGATGAGGAGGCATTGGACCGTGTGATGGACTTGAAGATAATGTCGCGTGCACGCCCCACAGACAAACAGCGTCTGGTGCAACTGTTGCAGCAGAAAGGTGCGGTAGTGGCTGTGACGGGTGACGGCACGAATGATGCTCCTGCGTTGAACCATGCGCAAGTGGGACTTTCGATGGGTACCGGGACTTCCGTTGCCAAGGAGGCCAGCGACATCACGCTGCTGGATGACTCCTTCAACAGTATAGGTACGGCCGTGATGTGGGGACGTTCTCTATATAAGAATATACAGCGTTTCATTGTTTTTCAGCTGACTATCAATTTTGTGGCTTTGTTTATCGTTCTTCTGGGCTCACTGGTGGGTACGACGCTTCCTTTGACCGTCACGCAGATGTTGTGGGTGAACCTGATTATGGATACGTTTGCGGCCCTGGCCCTGGCGTCCATTCCACCCAGTGAGAGCGTGATGAAGGAAAAGCCGCGTAAGAGTACGGATTTCATTATAACCAAGTCCATGAGGTATTACATTCTGGGAATGGGGACTGCCTTCCTGGTGTTACTTATGGGAATGCTCTTCTGGTTTAACAGTGAGGAGGGAGGGATGACTACCTATCGGCTGACTGTGTTCTTCACATTCTTTGTTATGCTTCAGTTCTGGAACTTGTTCAATGCGCGTGTGTTCGGCACTTCGGACTCGGCGTTCAAGGGCATTTCCAAATCTTATGGCATGGAGCTGATTATACTTGCCATTTTGGGCGGACAGATACTGATTGTACAGTTTGGTGGAGCTGTATTCCGCACAGTGCCGCTCGATTTTATGACTTGGATGACGATTGTCGTTTCTACTTCGTTTGTTTTGTGGATAGGTGAACTGGTTCGCCTTATCCGACGTTTAACACAGAAATAGTGATGAAAAGAAGAGGAATCAAGAACCTTATTATTGATTTTGGCGGAGTTCTGATTGATTTGGACCGCCAGCGCTGTTTAGAGAATTTCAGAAAGCTGGGATTGCCGGACGTGGAAGTCATGTTGGACCTCTATCACCAGCAGGATTTCTTCCAGAAATATGAAAAAGGGTTGATTACCAGTGCGGAGTTCCGGGAAGTGATTCGTGGAAAGATAGGGAAACCGGTGACTGATGCCCAGATAGATGACGCCTGGAACAGTTTCCTGGTGAGTATTCCTACTTTTAAATTGGATTTACTGTTGGAACTGCGCAAAAAATATGTGGTCTATCTGCTGAGCAACACCAATGAAATCCATTGGCAATGGTCGTGTCTGCACGCGTTTCGCTACAAGGCTTTCCGTGCGGAGGACTTTTTTGAGCATATCTATCTCTCTTATGAGATGAAGATGGCAAAACCGGATGCCGATATATTTCAGAAAGTACTGGATGAGACCGGTATTCTTCCCAACGAGACTCTTTTCATTGACGATTCTGAGGCCAATTGCCGGACAGCGGAGGCGTTGGGTATTTCTACCTATACGCCAAAGGCCCACGAGGATTGGAGACATGCAGTTGTTTTGTGAAACATCGGACATTGGTTCCCGTCCAAGTGTAGCCACTATCGGTTTCTTTGACGGAGTACATCGGGGACACCGCTACCTGATAGAGCAAGTGTGTGCGGTAGCTGCCGGGCGTGGGCTTGCTTCGTCGGTCGTGACTTTTCCGGTACATCCGCGTAAAGTGATGCAGGCCGATTATCATCCGAAGTTATTGACCACTTGTGATGAGAAAGTTTCCCTGCTTGCCAAGACTGGGGTGGATTATTGCATGATGCTTGATTTTACTCCTGAAATAGCCCGGCTTTCGGCACGGGAATTCATGTCCATACTGAAGGATCGCTATCAGATACAAGCTTTGGTAGTGGGGTACGACCATCGTTTCGGGCATAACCGCAGCGAGGGTTTTGAAGACTATGTGCACTATGGTCGCGAATTGGGTATGGAGGTGCTTCTTGCGCGCGCGTATTCTTATAGTAAGGAGACATCGGTAACGGAGGTTACTGTCAGCTCCTCGGCTATTCGCGGTCTGTTGCTGGAGGGAAACGTTTCGGAAGCTGCCGAGTATCTGGGATATGATTTCTTTTTGGACGGTACGGTTGTCGGCGGCTATCAAGTGGGGCGTAAAATAGGTTTTCCTACGGCTAATCTCCGTGTTTCCGATTCTGACAAGCTGATTCCCTGCGATGGTGTGTATGCCGTCCGTGTCTGTGTTGAAGGCAAGGAGTACGGCGGTATGCTAAGCATTGGCTACCGACCTACGTTGGAGAACGGCCCCGATCGCAGTATTGAGGTCCATATATTCCGGTTTGATGCTGACATTTATCAGCAGCCGATGCGTCTTTCCTTTGTGCGCCGCACCCGTCCTGAACTGAAATTCGACAGTATAGAAGAACTTATTGCCCAGCTTCACCGTGACGAGGTGGAGATTAAATCCATTCTTGCTTTATAAACATAAGGCAATAAGGTCATTTATCCCCTTGCAGTTCTATGTATTTTCCCGTTTGAAGTGTTTGCTTTCTGTATATTTATCGTAAAACGCGTTTTTTTTATTGTTTTTCGATAAATATTTTCTGTTTTTCTTTGTCATACCAAAAAAAGGTCTTTTATTTGCATATCGAAAAACGATAAATGATTATCGAAAAACAAAATAAAGAACTAATAAAACAATAACGGTATGAAAACTTTAGTAATGACAACAATCTTTGTAGTGACAGTAGTGATAAATGCTTTTGGTGGTAATATCCAGGAAAACTTTGCCTATAATGAAGTGATGAACGGAAATCAGGTGGAGTCCCAGATTGTATATAAAGTAGAGAACGGTAAGTTTCTGCAGAACCATTTGAAATACAATTTCATCTATGATACCCAAGGGCGTACGATACAGAAGGAAGCGTTGAAATGGAACGAGATTGAGCAGGCGTTTGAACGCTTCTATTGCTTGAACTACAATTATACAGAAACCGGTACGGATGTGGAATATGCCTTGTGGGACAACAAGACGCATGCCTACTCCGATGTGAAAGAAAAAGCAGTTTATCTGCAGGCGGGAGATGACATCAACTACTTGAGTTACAAATGGAGTAAGAAGGACAACGACTGGAATCTGTTGGTGGAACATGCCACTGCAGAGGAAGACGTATTGCTCCTGGCAGTGAAATAAATGAAGAACAAATATAGAAATGAGGGAGGGGCTTAGGTTATGAGAAGAGCATTTATGAGTATTACACTATTGGTATTGTCACTTTCTACAGTGATGGTGCTGCTGATGGGACTTGTTGCCACAGCTTGACGGATTGACAGAGAAAATGTGTATCTTTGCGAACTTTTAGACGAATAGAACAATGAAAACGGCAATAAAACTAGTATTGATTTACTTTTTGATGCAGCTTATAGGAGCACTGTTTGCAGGACCTTTCTGTCTGCTGTATACGTATTTCGCTTATGGAACTTTCGACATGGACAAGGCTGGTCAGATTGCTGTGGCGCCTACCATGCTGCTGGGCTTTGTTTTCATGGGACTGTACTTGTGGCGCAAGAACTACCTGACGGGAGACAAGCATCTGTATTCTCCGGTGTCAGTCCCTTATCTGGCATGGAGCCTGCTTGCCGGAATGACTTCCATATGTATAATAGGTCTTCTGATGTCCGAACTTACTTTTTTGCCCAATTTGTTGGACCAGACATTTGATATACTGCAATCCGGTTGGCTGGGTATTCTCTGTATTTCTGTTTTGGGACCCGTACTGGAAGAACTGCTTTTCCGTGGTGCCATTACCAAGGAGCTGCTTCGCAGATATAGCCCGGCAAAGGCTATCTTGTTTTCCGGGTTGATATTCGGTATCTTTCATCTGAATCCGGTTCAGATAATAGGTGCTTGCCTCATCGGTTTCTTGCTTGCCTGGCTTTATTATAAGACACGGAGTCTTATGGCATGTATTCTGATACATATCATGAATAACGGCTTGTCTGTCTATCTGAGCCTGAAACATCCTGAAATGGAGGATGTGACACATCTGCTGAGTAACCCGTATGTACTGGTTTGGGCAGTGGTTTTCATATTGTTGCTTCTACTCTCCTTGAAACAACTGAATAAATATAATATATCTGATACTAATACAACAACAACTGAATTATGAAAAGAAGATTGAACATTCTCTGCCTGGTGGTAATGCTTGTACTGAGTTACTCGGTATTGGAGCAGGGGTACTATATCTTTCTGGGAGCCAAGATGGGGGCGCAGACCGGACTGGAGCTGGGAAAGAAAGGGAGTGACATTGCTGCCTACAAGGAACTGATGAACCTGAAGGTTGTCAACCTGATACCTTCTTCCATGGAGTCGTTTGATTTCTTCAGGGATTCCGTCTACAATGAGAAAAGCAGGAGTTATGTGCCTGCAGCCTACTCTTCGTTGATGGTCAGCGTAGATTCTCATGATTCTGTCGGGAAAGTGGTGGCAAAGTATTTGCTGATATATCTGCATTTGGGCTTTTCCCTTTGGGCGGTAGTATTGTTTATCCGCTTGATAATCTCTATCAACAAGTCCGACATCTTCAACTGGCGGAATGTACGTCGGCTGCGTCGGTTGGGAATGGCACTGGTTGTCAGCTTCTGCTGTACCTTTGCGTCATCATATCTTGATTTTATAGGTATCGATACCGTATTCTCGCTGCATGGTTACGAGCTGAGCCTCTCAGAATTGGTGAGCACTACCACGCTGGTACTTGGGCTTTGTTCGCTGATTGTAGGTGAAGTGTTTGCCATTGGATTGAAAATGAAGGAAGAGCAGGATTTGACGATTTAATAATAAGAAGAACGGACAGAGATATGAATAAAATCAGAGTATGTGCCTTCCTGGCTTTGGTAGTGTTTATTGGTAGTGTTGTAACGGATATGTTTAGTGGATTTATGGACGGCTGGAATGAGGCGGGCGACCAGAAGGATTTTCATGCCTTACCCTCTGTGTCACTTTTGGTGCGGGCAGATGATACGCTGCCTGCTGATACTTTGATTAGTGCGGCACAGGATACGCCCATGTATTGCAATACAAGTGAGGTATCGGTGCAAGGTTTCCGTAGTACGAAGTGGCGGTGGGTATCGTTCTTGCTGTTTCCTGCGGGACTGTTTGCGCTTTACGGGTTCTATAGTGTGGCGCGGCTGGTGCTTACTGCCACGAAAGGCGAGGTGTTTGTGCACAAGAATGTGCGTCGGATGCGCATCTTTGTCTATGCGCTGATTTCGGTGAGTCTTTTATTCGAGTTGCAGCAATGGGGCATCTATCATGACTTGGCTTCTCAAGTGCGGCTGGAGGGATACGAGGTGTTGCCTTATTCTTTCAAGTATGCTTGGTTCAATTATATGCTGTTGGCATTGTTCACCGAGATATTCGCCATCGGCGTGAAGATAAAGGAAGAGCAGGATTTAACGGTTTAATGTGGGGGGAGGATTATGAAAAAGATAAGTATATTGGGTATCCTGGCTATATTGGTCATTGTTGCAGAGTTTACCTATGCGATGATAGCGGGCTGGGTGGATATGAAGAATAGTTTTCTTGAGGGTTACAATAGTGTAAATGTGCATTCGGGAACTCCACAGCCGGAGTATTCCGGTTTATTTGATAAGGTATATGTGGATGTAAGACCTTTGGAAACGACAGCAGTCGATTCCTTGACGAATCGTTTTGCCGATAAGTCAGTACCTTATCAGGTAAAGAGAATAGGCACTGTGATTGTCCCCACTGTCTGGAGTTCCATAGTGAACTTCTTTGCCATGTTTGCCATCATTCCTTTCTTTGTAGGAATCTATTGCCTGATACGTTTGCTGGTATCCATCTCAAAGCGGGAAGTGTTTACTTCGGATAATGTAGCCCGGTTGCGTTTCTTTACTTATTCGTTTGCTGCATTGTACGGCTTGATGACTTTGCACGATTGGCTGAATCATCTTGAAGCAGTGAAGCAAGTGGCTCTGCTGGGCTATGAAGTGGTTGCATCGCATGATACGGATTTCACATCCCTGGTTATTATAATTCTTTTCACCGAGATATTTGCCGCCGGGGTGAAGATAAAGGAAGAACAGGACTTAACTATTTAGGTGTGAGTGGGAAAAGAATAATTGATAAATAGAACACAATTATATGATTATAGTAAACCTTGACATAATGATGGCCCGAAGAAAGATATCTTTGGGCGAACTGGCGGAGAAGATTGATATTACGCCTGCCAATCTCTCTATTCTCAAAACCGGAAAGGCTAAGGCCATCCGTTTCTCTACACTGGAAGCAATCTGTAAGGAACTTGATTGCCAGCCGGGGGATATACTGGAGTTTAAGGAGGGATAAATAGGGAGAAGAAGGCGCAAGTAGAGGTTGAAATGCTTACCGCCTTAAGAAACTCCGTTTACGTACTATAGTAAACACCTTTACATACTACAGTAAACGCCTTTACATACTATGGTAAACGTCGTTACTTCATAATGTAAAAGCCGTTACATTCTGGAGTAACGGCTTTTACATTATAGGGTAAACATCCGGTAAATATAATCTGCTGATTATTAGCTTATATATTGTCGGTCGTAACCTTTAGATGCCTTTTGCTTTGAAGGCCAGCGCATACATTCGCATCTGCTTTACCATAGACAGCAGTCCGTTGCTACGGGTGGGCGACAAGTGTTCCTTCAGTCCTATTTTATCAATGAAATAGAGGTCGGCGTTCAGTATCTCATCCGGTGTGTGCCCGGAGAGTACTTTGATAAGCAGTGAAATGATTCCTTTCACAATCAGTGCGTCGCTTTCGGCCTGGAAAATAATTTTTCCGTCCACTTCGTCTGCCTGCAGCCATACGCGGCTCTGGCAACCTTCAATCAGGTTTTGTTCCGTCTTGTATTTTTCGTCGAGCGGTTCCTGCTCGTTTCCTAAATCAATAAGAAGTTGGTACCGGTCCATCCAATCGTCGAAATCATTGAATTCGGCAATTACTTCATCTTGTACTTCGTTGATACTTATCATTGAATTTACTATTTTACTATTTACGATTTACTATTTGATTGTCTATTTCTCATTGTAGATGACTTCGAGCAAGGTCTGTCCCACTGCGTTGAGAGTGCCCTTGTCGATGATGTCCATGGTGTCGTCTATCGTGTGCCAGAAGTCACCGAAGCCGGTGTCGCAGTTCGGGTCATAGTTGATGATGTCTACGCAGGGAATCTGCCGCAGGTTGTATACATACATATGGTCGTCTGTCACTTCGGTGCCTTTTTCTTTGGGGAAGAAGTTGCCGAAGCCCAGGCGGTGGGCTGTGTTCCATATCTTGTTCACGTACTTACCGGCGGTTCTTTGAGAGAACTGTTCCTTGTAGAAGGTGGCGTTCTTTCCACCTACCATGTCGAGCAGGATGCCGTAGCGGGCATTATAGCCGTCTACATGGGGTACTCGTCCCCAATATTGCGAGCCCAGGCACCAAGTGTCGTTCTTGTATGCACCTTGATAGAAGTAGGGGATGCCATAGTCTTCAGCGTCAAAGAAGATGATGTCGATGCCGATGGCTGGAGCCTGCTGTTGCAGTTGGCGGGCCACTTCGAGCAATACGCCTACACCGCTGGCTCCATCGTTCACACCCAGGATGGGGTTGTGATGCTTCGTCTTGTCGGCATCCTGGTCGGCATAAGGGCGGCTGTCCCAATGGGCACAGAGCAGTACACGCCTTTTGCTTTCCGGATTATAGGCGCCGATAACATTGCGCGCCTTCAGGATGGTGTTGTCGTAAGCCACCAGGTCGGCATACTGGTTGTATACTTTGGCGCCGAATTCCTCCAGTTTCTTGGCAAGGAATTCTCCGCAGGCTTTGTGGGCGGCGGTGTTGGGCACGCGCGGACCAAAATCCGCTTGGGTCTGTATGTATTGGTATGCACTGTCTGCACTGAACTGAGGCACTTGGACAGTCGCTTGGGTCGCATCGCCCTCACTGTTATTATCGGCTGCAGACTTGCTGCTGTTGTTGCTGCATGCCACTATCGCTACAATCAGCAACAGCAGCAACGGGATGAATGTATAATTCCGTTTCATTCTCTTTCTGTATTAAAACTTAGTTTCACTTCTTTCTTTCCAACTTCCAATGTTACCGCAGCACCGTTTATCAACGGTACGTTCATGCTGACATGTCCGACGGGAAAATCGAAACATATCGGATAATCGTATTCCTTCACCAAATCGGCCAATGCACCATATAGGTCTTTTCCCAGGGACTTGTTCTCCTCGTATTCGGTGAATTGTCCGATGATGAGGCCGGAAAGCTTGTCGAGGACACCGCCCAGTTTGAGATTGTACATCATGCGTTCCACCGCATGCGGGCGTTCTCCCACATCTTCGATGAAGAGAATGGTGCCTTCGGCGGGAATGTCGTACGGAGTGCCGCGCAGCCCGTAGAACACTGACAAATTGCCACCGCGCAACACGCCTTTTCCCTTTCCTTTATGATTTAGTTTGTGCCCCGGGCAGACATAACTGAATGCTTCCGTTCCTCCCAATGCCTGCCCGAACAGTACATCCTTTAGTGCTTGTGTGCAGAAGTCGTCTTCCGGTTCTACTGTGAGATGGCGCGCCATGGGGGCGTGTAACGACGCGAAGCCATTCTGCTGGAACAGATTATGGAGGGCGGTGATGTCACTGAATCCGATGAGCCATTTGGGATGCTGCCTGAACTTGGTAAAATCCAGTTTGCCTATCAGATGCACGGCTCCGTAACCGCCCCGGCTACAGAATATGACTTTGGCTTCTTCATCGTCCATGGCTTCCTGCAGGTCTTCGAGGCGTTGCCGGATACTTCCTGCATACGTTCCGTTGGAATTCCCCGCATGCTTTGCGAATACGACTTCCAGCCCCCAGGACTTCAAACGTTTGTAGGCGCCTTTCAGGAAAGATTTGTCAATCTTGCTGGAAGGGGAGAGAACAATGACACGATCACCTTCCTGCAGATACGGAGGGAAAATAAGACTACCCATATTATATTATCAATCTATTTTGGGCAAAAGTACACAATTCACCACAGATATCACAGATTAACACGGATTTTTAACAGAAGAGGGGGAGGTTATATATGATATATAATCAACAGAGTAACTCAAATTCTGTTCAAATCCGTGTCAATCTGTGTAATCTGTGGTGAACATATCAAAATGATATTAAACATGTAAAATTTCAACGGGGCAAATGCTGTATTTCTCGACATTTTTTTAGATATTTGCTAAAAATCTAACGTTATGGAACCGATACGGAACTTTGCCCAGTTAACAGCCCACCTGAAAACCTTGAATAAGAGGAAACGTATTGCGGTAGTTTGTGCCAATGACCCTAATACAGAATATGCCATATCCCGTGCCTTGGAGGAAGGGATTGCGGAATTCTTGATGATTGGCGATTCTGCCATATTGGAAAAATATCCCACCTTGAAGAAATATCCTCAATATGTCAGTACCTTGCATATAGAAGATTCCGATGAGGCTGCACGTGAGGCGGTGCGTATCGTACGCGAGGGTGGAGCGGACATCCTGATGAAAGGCATCATCAATACCGACAATTTGCTACGTGCCATTCTGGACAAGGAACATGGTTTGTTGCCTAAAGGAAAGATTCTGACCCATCTGGCCGTGATGCAGATACCTACTTACGATAAACTGCTCTTTTTCTCCGATGCTGCGGTCATTCCCCGCCCGACGCTGCAACAGCGCATTGAAATGATTTGGTATGCCATCCATACTTGCCACCATTTCGGGATAGAGCAGCCACGTATCGCGCTGATTCATTGCACAGAGAAGGTCAGCGCCAAATTCCCCCATTCATTGGACTATGTGAATATTGTGGAACTGGCGGAAGCCGGAGAGTTCGGCAATGTCATCATCGACGGCCCGCTGGATGTGAAGACCTCTTGTGAGAAGACGAGCGGCAACATCAAAGGCATTGTATCACCGATTGACGGGGAGGCGGATGTGTTGATATTCCCAAACATCGAATCGGGCAATGCTTTTTATAAGGCTGTATCTCTGTTTTCTCATGCCGATATGGCCGGGTTGCTGCAAGGACCCTCATGTCCGGTGGTATTACCGTCGCGTAGCGATTCCGGTTTGTCCAAATATTACAGCATTGCCATGGCTTGCCTGACCAGCGGGGTGAAAGAACCTTGATTGTAATTAGTAATTTGTAGTTCGTAATTTGTAAATCGTAATCAATGAAAATACTGGCAGTAAATCCCGGTTCCACCTCGACAAAAATTGCTGTCTATGAGGATGAAACTCCCCGTCTGGTACTCAACATCCGGCATTCGGTGGAGGAGCTTTCCCAATTTCCCCGCATCATCGACCAGTTCGAATTCCGCAAGCACTTGGTGCTGGAAGCGCTGGAGGCCAATGACATTCCCTTTAAGTTCGATGCCATCGTCGGCCGTGGGGGATTGTTGAAACCCATTCCTGGCGGTGTGTATGCCGTGAACGATGCCATGTTGGACGATATGCTCCACGCCATGCGTACCCACGCCTGCAACTTAGGTTGTCTGATAGCCCACGAACTTGCCGCCATGCTGCCCGGCTGCCCCTCTTTCATAGCCGATCCCGGCGTGGTGGACGAACTGGACGATGTGGCACGCATCACCGGTTCGCCTCTGATGCCCAGCATCACCATCTGGCACGCCTTGAACCAGCGAGCCATCGCCCGGCGCTATGCTGCCGAGCGTAGTGCCCTGCAGCCCGAAGCTCCCGTGCATTACGAAGACCTCAATCTGATTGTCTGTCACTTGGGTGGAGGCGTTTCCGTAGGAGTCCACCGCCACGGCCGTGCGGTGGACGTGCCTAATGCCCTCGACGGTTTCGGTCCTTTTTCGCCCGAACGTGCAGGTACCCTGCCCGCCGGGCAGCTGATAGACCTTTGTCACTCGGGGCGTTACACTACCGAAGAACTGAAGAAACGTATTTCCGGCAAGGCGGGACTTGCCGCCCATTTGGGTACTACCGACATTCCCGCCATAGAGAGGCGCATCGCTGAGGGAGACACCCATGCCGCTTTGGTGCTTGATGCCATGATTTACCGCATTGCCAAGGAGATAGGCGGTGCTGCTGTTGTGCTTTATGGCAAGGTGGACGCCATTCTGCTTACGGGAGGTATGGCACATTCCGAGTACATCACTTCGCGGTTGCAGGAGCGCGTGTCTTTCCTTGCTCCCGTCCACGTCTATCCCGGAGAAGACGAATTGGAAGCATTGGTAATGAATGCGCTGGGAGCTTTGCGTGGAGAGCTTCCGGTGCAGGTTTACCGATAATAATCATATCGCTTTTGTTCTTCATGAAAGTGTCATAACTCGCCACAGATTACACAGATTCACGCAGATTTTTTTAGTTTATTGATATCTGACATATTTATCTGTGTGAATCTGTGTAATCTGTGGTGAGTTATGACATATATGGAATCCCGGTTTACTTACCGTAATCGTCGTACATCATCAACAGATGTGAGGAGCTCCAGCTGAAATGGGGAGCTTTCAGGCGTTCGCCGGTATGGGTTCCGTAGTTCTCGTGGATGGGAGCACCCTCTTTCAGCCCACTCAGGCGGTCGAAGACTTGCAGCGTATATTCATCTGCCAGCTGGTTGTAGCCGTAGTTGCGCAGTCCACGGATGGCAAAGTAGGTCTGGTCCAGCCAGATGGGGCCACGCCAGTAGCCGCGCGGATTGTATTTGGGATTGTCGGCGGCAATGGTCGGGAAGGGGATATACGTGGAGAACTTTGCCGTATCTTGAAGCATGGGCAGCATGCTGTCCACTTGCGCTTGTGTGGCAATCCGGGTCCACAACGGAGTGTAGGCTTCGCAGCCCGGCTCTTCGATGAATGAACCGTCCTTCAGGCGGCGATCGCAGAAGAAGTTGATGTTCTTGTCAAAGAAATAGTCGGCTACCTGACTACTGTAGTCCGGTGCGTCGAAAGGTATCTTCAGCAGGCTGGAGAATTTCTTCAGCAGTTTGCATTCCAGTGCCAGATAAGCGTTCAAGTCCACACTCTCCTGATCCATACTCCAGGCATCCTCGTAGCCTTCGTTTTTCAGCATCACGGCGCCGTCAAAACGGATGGCGTTGTCCATGCCGCTTTCCCAGGCGGCAGCTTCCAGTGTTCCGTCGGTAGCACCGTATTCGCACATGCCATTGCGGTTGTGGTCGCGCTTCTCGTACCACCATTTATAATAGGAGAGCAGTTGCGGATACATCTCGGCAACGAAGGCGGTGTCACCCGTATGGATAAATATTTCATCGACAGCCCAGCATACCAAGGGAGGTTTGCTGTCACGGGCATTGTTCTCGGAGGGGTCAGTGTAGATACAGTCGATAATCATGCCGTCCGGTTGCTGGTAGTCGAACATGGCTCGGATGTTGTTCTTGGCCAGTTCGGGGTCGAATTTGGCGGTTCCGGCACTGAAGCGCCAGCTATCCCATGCCCAAAAGCCGACGAAATAGCCTACGGCATGGCTCGGGATGATACCTTCGTGAAGCAATCCACCGCGGTGTGTCCGCCAATTGGAGATGAGCGTGGTGACGGCTTTCACGGCGATACGGTCATATTCGGGCTTCATGTCCTTGCGCAGTATCTTGGTGAGGTAACCTTCCCAACGTTCGGCATTGGCTTGCAGGGCGGGGGCGGGATTGTTGAGCAGGCTCGGCAGGTTTTGCAGGTTGGCAGTCATCTCTTTTTCGGAAGTGAAGAAAGAGATGGCTACGTTGACAGGGTAGCGCGGAGAGCGGACGAGGGCTGTATAGTTATTGTCGGTCTTGGCCAGCTCTACATTAGGAGTGAAGGTCACGGTTACGGTTTCGCCACTGGGATGACGGGCGATGACGGAGTTCTGTTCTACGCTGACGGTGATGTCTTTGCCCCATTGGCTACCGGAGAGCAGCAGGTCTTCAGCCGTGTCGGCTTCGATGCGCAGCAAGGCGGTCGAGGCACTTGTGAAGTTGAGCCGTTGCGTGATGCTCCCGTGGGTGGAATGTGCCGACATATAGAGCTCGCCGGGGTAATAGCAAGTGGAATCCGGAACAAAAATGTTTTGTGTATCTTTGGCAAAGCCTACGACGGCGGCTGACTGTGCCATCCACTGGCGGCGGAACATATCGAGGCTGAAGGGGCCGCAGAAGCCGTTGACCCATTGTTGCCGTTCGGGCAGCGTGAAGCCCATCCACGAGCCGGCGTCGGTGAACCAACCGTAGCAGCGGTGCAGAGTGTCGGGAGTGTAGGAGATGTCCAGTATGTCGGCGAAGGCATACCGTTTCTCCGTAGTGCTTTTCATGCCGGGGGTGCAGGCTGCGATGCCTGCAGCCAACAATGTGAAGCAGAGTATGCGTATAAATTTGTATTTCATATGAATGAGGTATTTAACGGTTATTTGTGCGCTTGTTCCGCCGCATCATCCTCCGGTGCGAGAGGGGCGAGCGTGAAGCTGTATTTCCATTCGTGCGGAGTGATGGTGTACTCGGGATGAACTTGTGCTCCCCAGGTATTGTCACCGCCTACGCCCATCTGCTTGTGGTCGATGTTGAGCCATATCATATCTTTCTTCTGGATGCTTCCACCGTGGCGGCGCTCCATCTGTGAGGGACGGTATTCAATGTCCTCCATCGGGAAGTTCCAGGCGCTTACGCTCAACGGTTCCTCGCCCACTACCAGCAGACCTTCACCGGCAGCATTGCGCAGGGCCACCCAGCGTACGTCACAATGATTGGCCGTCTCTTGGGCACGTACATACGGATGGAATTGTTCCCACACCGTGGCGTTGTAGAGGCCTATCAATGCTCCCGTCTTGCGGTCGGCGTACGTCTCTTGCGGACCACGGCCCAGCCAGGTCATCATTTCATATTCGGCAGGGAGTATCATGCGCATGCCCAGACGAGGCATCTCGCTCAATGGCTTCTTGCCGGGGGTGAAGTGCATGGTTACCTGAACCTTGCCGTCGGGAGTGATTTTGTAGAGAGTCTGCAAATCAGCATCTTGTTCTTCCATGCGGTAGGTCGCAGTGACAGTAGCCGTTTGTCCGGCTTCTGCAACTTCGATGTTCTGCAGTTTGGCATCGCGTCCGGCGTTTCTCCAGGTGCCGCAGCGTATCAGGTGCCCATTTGGAATATCATTATCGGTCAACGGGCGCCAGAAGTTGGGTTGTAGCCCTTCTTTAATCAGATTCTTTCCGGTGTAGTTCAACTCTGTCATTTCACCGTTTCGGGTAGAGAAAGCTACCTGGAAGTTGTTGCCTTTCACGGTCAGTGTTTCGTTGTTGCGGTCTACGGTCAGCGTTCCTTCCACCGGCTGAACGGTTTTGGCTGACGGTGCAGAAGGCAATTCCCATTGTTCGATGGCAACCTCGTGTCCTTTCGGTACTAATGGCGCTTCGTGCTTGGTGAATGCACGCAGTGTGAGGAAATACTCCTTGCCGTCGGCAGGCAGCGCTTTCAGTGGCAATTCTATGTTGGCAGAGTTTCTGGGAGCAATCTTGGGGAAATCCATCTCACCGTTCTGAACGGTCTTGCCGTCGCATTCCACTGCCCAGCGGAGGGTATATCCTTCCAATCCGATGAAATCGTGCCAGTTGGTGACCTTTATCTTGTTCGGGGTGAAGGCAAGCGGTTCGAAGTGGATGTATTGCAATACCTTCTTCACTTCGTAAATGTGCGGGTGCGGGGTGCGGTCGGCAGCAACCAGGCCGTTGGCACAGAAGTTGGAGTCGTTGACGACACCTACAAATCCCATGTCGCCGCCAAAAGCCCAGATGTCGCGCTGGTTCTCGTCCTTGATGGCAAACGTCTGGTCTACCCAGTCCCAAATGAAACCGCCTTGCAGCTGGTCGTACTTATAAATCAAGTCCCAGTAGTCCTGGAAGTTTCCTACGCTGTTACCCATGGCATGGGCATATTCGCAGAGAATCATGGGGCGGGCATCACGCTGGTTCACGTGTTGGCGCAACCTCCAGATGCGTGCGTACATGGGGCAATAGATGTCGCTCTTAGAGTTGTAACCACCCCCTTCGTATTGTACGGGACGGGTGGGGTCTATCTTCTTGGTATAGTCATACAGAGTTTCGAAGTGCTTGCCGTAGCCCGACTCGTTGCCCATGGACCAAGTCACGATGGCGGAGTAGTTACGGTCGCGCGCAATCATACGGCTCATCCGCTGCATGAAAGGCACCTCCCAGTCGGGGTAGTTGGCAAGGGTCTCATCTTTGTGGAACATCATGCCGTGGCTTTCGATGTTGGCTTCGTCTACCATATAGAGGCCGAACTCCGTGCAAAGTTCGTACCATGCATGGTTGTTCGGGTAGTGGCAGTTGCGCACGCCGTTCAGGTTGAACTGCTTCATCAGTTGGATGTCGTGTATCATGGAAGCTACGCTGACGGTGCGCCCTTTGACGGCTTCGTGCTCGTGGCGGTTCACTCCCTTGAAGAGGACGGCCCGGCCGTTAATCATCTGCATGCCGTTCATCATTTCCACGGTACGGAAGCCGAAAAGGTGCGTAAAGGATTCCAGAGGTTTCCCTTGTGCATCAAAGGTGCTGACTACCAGCGTGTAGGTGTTCGGTGTTTCGGCATTCCAGGCTCGTGCATTCGGGAACACTTGCTGCTGGGTAAACAAAGTGTCTGTGGCAGAGGTTATGGACTTTTTCCGGTCATAGATAACCTTGTCCTTGTCCATTACCTTGACTTCCACCGTTTCTCCGGCTTTAGGCCGATGGAGGAATACGTCCAGCTTTAGTTCGCCATCCTTGTAGTTGTTTATCAGTTCCGCTGTCATCCGGAAGTCCTTGACGCGGCTCTGGGGGCGGGCGTAGAGATAAACACTCCGTTCGATGCCGCTGTATTTCCAGTAGTCCTGGCCTTCCAAGTAGGAACCGTCGCTATAACGGAATACTTTTACAGCCAGTCTGTTGTTGCCCTTCTTCAGCAGCTTGGTGATGTTGAAGTGCGACGGCAGGCGGCTGTCCTCGGCATAACCCGCCAATTCGCCGTTTACCCATACATAGTAGGCAGACTCCACTCCTTCGAAATCGAGGAAAACGTCCATGCCTTCCCAACCTGCCGGGATGGTGAACTCGCGGATATAAGCACCTACGGGATTGTAGTCGGTAGGCACGTAGGGCGGATTGGGCGGGAACGGATAACGGGTATCTGTATAGATAGGTGCATCGAAGCCTTGCAGTTCCCAGCTTCCCGGAACTTCAATTTTACCCCACTTGCGGGTACTGAATCCGGGCTTGTGAAAGTCTTTGGGGCAGAGGTCATTGTTCTTTGAAAAAAGAAATTTCCAGGTGCCGTCCAGAGTGATACGGCGTTCCGTTGCAGGATTAACGTCGAACCGTACGTCGGCGGGCAAGGCACGTTGTTTCAATGCGTTGGCTTCATTCGTAAACGGAGTGAAGTGGGCGTGCATCGGTTCTCTGTTCATTTCGTTGACTTGCGGGTTCTGCCACGGCTCGTTGTCGGCCAGGGCACCGGTGCAAAGCAGCGAAGAAAGGAGAAAGGTATAAAGTTTGGTTTTCATTATTAATAGGATTTAGTGATATAAAAATGGCTCTTGTCAGAGACCGGTGTCTGTCAAAAGAGGGTAAAAGCCCTATATCGAGCAGAACAATGTCACCAGGAACGGAACGCTGAAATCGACCACAAACCCGTGGAAGATGGAAACTACGACAAACTGCTGTCCGGCTGTCCGTGTGATGATCGGCAGTGTGGTGTCCATCGTCGTGGCTCCTCCGGCAGAGATGGGGGCAAGGTTTCCGAACCATCGTACCAGCAACGGGGCGGCCAGCAGTGTCAGAATCTCCCGGCTGATATTGGCAAGCAGGGCGATGGTGCCCAGCTCGGCTCCCTTGTATTCGGTAATGAAGATACTGGAGAGCGAGTAATAGCCGAATCCCGAGCCTACGGCCAGACAGTCCGTTATAGAACGGTGTGTCAGAATCAGACTGACGGCTGCCGAACCTGCCAGTGTTCCCAGTATCGTCATGATGGGCAGGAATACCAGTCGCGGATTGAGTGAACGGAAGTTCTTCAGGGTCTGCGGGTCGTTGCCTACGCTCAACCCTACACTGAACATCAGCGCGCAAAGCGCGTAGTAGCTGATATTGGTTTCTGCAATATCAAAAGGCAGCAGATGGCACACACCACAAATCGTACCCAATACAAAAAAGCCCACAATGATAAGACTTCCTTTCATGCCCTGCCTCCTTTCCTTTTATACAAGGCTCTCCAGAGTGCCCAAGCAGCGATAACACTTCCCAAGGTCCCTCCCAAGGTGAGGACAACGGCTTCATATCCGATGGTATGGAGTCCTCTGATAATCTCTTCGTTACTTCCTACCTCAATACCGAGGATAAACAGTAGCAGCCAGATAAGCAGGGTGATGATTGGATGGACCTTCTTTAAGTCCCGTTTCCGTAAGAGGTAGCCCAGCAGCATTCCTGTGAGCATTAGTCCGATGATTGTAAACATTGTCTGTATGGTTTTGTGAATAGATGGAAAGCTGTCTTACCCTCAAAAGCGCCTCCTGTTTAAAGAGGGGAAGGCGCTTCTGAGGTTTGACAATTGCAAAATTACTTCATTTCCAAATATCTTTGGTTCTCTTTCACTCCTTTTTCTTGTGCAGGGCATAAGCGGAATGAGAATTCCATCTTACGGGCAGGAATCAGGTATGGTTGATGCGGGTAGGCTCCCCAACTGGTATCTCCACCCACACCCATCTGCTTGAAGTCTATGTTCCAAGTCACCATATCTTTGGGTTGGATGTCTGAGATATGGCGTTGTGACTTGCGTGTGCCGGGTTCATCCAAATCTTCTGTCGGGAAGAGGTAGGCACTGCCGCTGATTGTGGGTGCACCGATAACCATCAGGCCATTGCCTTTCAAATCGGTGAGGCTCATCCAACGTACATCGGTCTTGTTGCCGTTTTCTTGTGGACGGTCGTAGGCGAAGTACTGTTCGGCTACGCTACCTTTGTACAGACCCACGAAGGAAGAACCGTTGCGGTCGCAATAGTTCTCGTGCGGACCTCGACCTAGCCATGCCATTTGGTCGTATTGCTTGTTCAGGGTGATGCTCACACCCATGCGGGGCATCAAAGGTAAAGTGTCGTTGGCAGGAATGAAAGTACAGTTCACATCGAGGCTGCCTCTCGGTGAGAAGCGGTAGCGGACAATGAATTCCGAACCGGCAACTTCTTCGGGCAGACGGTAGTGTGACACTACTTCATAGCCATCTTTGTCGAGCGCTGTTTTCTCCAATGAGGTGAGTTTGGCGCCACGTCCGGCTTCACGCCACGGGCGCAGGGTCTTGTTCATGTCGTTGCCCATGTCATTGTCCGTCACCGGACGCCAGAAGTTGGGACGCAGTGCTTCCTTAATCATCTCTTCCTTGCCTTCCTTGAACGAGCAGAGTGCTCCGGTGGCTTTGTCGAATCCTACACTGACATTTCCGGCAGTGAGGACAAGTAGGGCTTCGCTGTCGCTTGCCGTCACGTTGCCTGAGGCAGCTTTGGGGGTAACAGCCTTATAGAAGGGAAGCTTCACTTGTTCGGCAGCCAATTGTGTACCGGCCTTCAGCAGACCCTCGTCGCGCTTCTGGCTGGCATAGAAATTCAGGTAATATTCTACTCCTTCGGTGGAATGTATGGTGGGGAACTGTGTCCGGAATACGCCTGTCTGTTGGGCGGGCAAATCTACATTATCTATGCGTCCTTGTGCCAATACTTCGCCGTTGCCTTCCAAACGCCAAGTGAAGTCAAAGTCATTCAGGTTGGTGAAGAAGAACTTGTTTCTAAGCTCTACCAATCCTTCGTGATAATCGAGCAATCTGAAAGCCATATTCTGGTACACCCGTTTCACTTCATGTATGTGGGGCTTCAATGTGCGGTCTGCGGCAATCAGGCCGTTCATGCAGAAGTTGGCCGAGCTTGGAGTGCCTTCGGGGGCAAGGTCGCCGCCGTAGGCCCAGTAGAACTTACCGTCGTCGGTCTTGTTGTAAAGACCCTGGTCCACCCAGTCCCAGATGTGACCGCCTTGTAGAGAAGGGTACTTCTCGATGATGTCCCAGTAGTCTTGCAGATTGCCCACACTATTACCCATAGCATGAGCGTATTCGCAGAGGATGAGGGGCATGGTGGGCAGATAGAGAGCATGGTTTATCAACACGTCTATCTTCTTGTACATGGGGCAGAAGATGTCGGTGAAAGGACGGTTTTTGCCAGAGTCCTCGGAGTGTACGGGGCGTTGGGAACGGTCGTGGGCATGAATCCAAGCATAGGTGGCTTGGAAGTTACAGCCTGAGCCGGTTTCGTTGCCCAATGACCAAATAATGACGCAGGGGTGGTTCTTGTCGCGTTCAAACATACGTTCTGTACGGTCGATGAAAGCCTTCTGCCATTCGGGTTGGTTGGCGAGGCATTGGTCGGGTTTGTAGCCCATGCCGTGGCTTTCGATGTTGGCCTCGTCCACTACATACATGCCGTAGATGTCGCACAGTTCATACCAGCGCGGGTCGTTGGGGTAGTGGGAGGTGCGCACGCTGTTGATGTTGTTTTGTTTCATCAGTTCCAGGTCGCGTATCATGGAGGCTTCGTCCACTACATGGCCGTGGTAAGGGTCGTGTTCGTGGCGGTTTACGCCCTTGATGTAGACGGGTTGCCCGTTGACGAGTAACTGTGCATGTTTGATTTCCGATTTGCGGAATCCGATGTTGCGGCAGATGTACTGTGTCTGGCCGTTGGCACGCAGTGTAATCATCATCTGGTATAGGTTGGGCTTCTCAGCACTCCACAGTAGGGGCGCTTCGATGTGTTTCAGGAAGTGCAGCTTGTTGTCTTTGGCGCGTTGGCGTTCGGTGTAGATGACTTTTCCCTCTTTGTCCGTCAGGCTCACTTCCACTTCGGCACCTTTTACCTTGGGCGTTTGAGTACGTTGGGAGTTTTGGGCATTGTCCAGTTCCACATAGAGGTGGAAGTCGGCGTCCTTATACTCGTTGTCGAGGTCGGTCACTACTTCAAAGTCGCGCACGTGGATGTTGGGACGGGCATAAAGGTACACATCACGTTGTATACCTGCAAAGCGCCAGTAATCCTGATCCTCTAAGTAGTAGCCGTCGCTGAACTTGAATACCTGCACGGCAATCTCGTTCTGTCCGGTTACTGCATAGGGGGTGATATCGAACTCACTGGGGGTCTTGGAATCTTGCGAGTAACCCACCTTTTCACCGTTGACCCACACATAGAAAGCTGAGGCCACGCCTCCGAAGTGGAGGACGATTTGCTTGCCTTTCCAGTTGGCAGGGACGTTGAATGTGCGTTTGTAGGAACCTACGGGACTGTTTTCCACGGCAATGAGTGGCGGGTTGCGCTTGATGCCGTAGCCGGCACCTACATAGAAAGGATGGCCATAGCCTTCCATTTCCCAGTTGGCGGGCACTTTGATGTTGCCCCATCCGCTTACATCGTGGCCTTTTTCAAAGAAGTCCATCGGGCGCTGGTCCGAACGGGGAACAAACTGAAACTTCCAGGTACCGTTCAACGACTGAAAATATTCCGATTGACTCTTGTCGTTCTTCACTGCTTTCTCTTTGGTGGTGTAGGCCATGAAGGTGGCGGCGGAAGGCAGACGGTTGATGTGCAACACATCAAAGTTTTCCCAATCGTTGTCCGAGTGAGGATATTTGTCGGTTCTTACGGCGGTTTCCGCTTTCTTGGTGTCGCCCGTCTTGTTCATGGGTGTACCGTCGTACTGTGCAAATGCGCATAACGGTAGCATCAGTGCGAGGGTGCAGATTGAATGTATCTTATTCATATTCGTATGCTTTTAATGATGTATAATCGTTTGTCTTTTCAGACTTTTGAGAGTTGTTTTGCGTGAGAGTTACTCATCGAGCAGCATCTTGATGATACATGCCGAACTCCAGCCGAAGTTAGGCGAATTGAGCGCTTCGCCGGTCAGCGGGTTGTAGTTCTCGTGGATAGGGCCGTCGGTGGTGAGTCCTTGGGCGTTGTTGATGAACTTCTCAGTCAGTATGTCGGCTTCCCGGTCGAAACCATAGTTGCGCAGGCCGGTGATACCGAAGTACACTTGGTCTACCCAGACCGGGCCGCGCCAGTAGCCGCGCACGGGACGCAGGCGAGGATGGCTGATGTCCAAGGTACCCAATGGAAGGGTGGAGTTGAACTTCTGCGGGTCCATCATCTTCTGCATCACCTGTTTGGCCTGTTCGGGAGTGGCGATGCCTGCCCAGAGTGGCAGCCAGCATTCGGCACCCATCACTTTGATGTGCTCGCCGGTATCGATACGGGTGTCGTAGAAGAATCCGGTTTCCTTGTCCCACATCTTTGTCTGTACGAATTCCTTAATGACTTTGGCTTCGGCATTAAGCTGTGCCGCCAGTTCGGGCTTGTTCAAGAGGGTTGCCATTTCGGCGAGGATGGTCTTGTCTACGTAGAGGAACGAGTTCAGGCAGATGTTCTCCTGGTTCATGGACCATGCCTTCTCGCTGTTTTTCTGCATCACGGCATCGTCAAAGCGTACGCCGTTGTCCATGCCGCTTTCCCAACAGGCAGCAATGAGAGTGCCGTCGGTGGAACCGTATTCGCAGATGCCGTTGTGATTGTGGTCGCGCTCGGCATACCACCACTGATGGAACTTATAGAGCTTGTCGAACATTGTTTCGAGGAATTTCTTGTCGCCGGTAGCTTTATACACGTTCATGGCTCCCCAGGCGGCTACGGGCGGTTTGGCATCGCGCCAGTTATTGTATTTCTTGTTGTAGCTGATGAAGTCGGGTACCATGCCGTTATCGGCTTGATAGTCGAAGAGGGTAATCATTTCGCTTTTGGCTATCTCCTCGTTGAAATGTACGTTGCCCGAAGCAATCTTCCAGGAGTCCCACGACCAGATGCCGTTGATGAATCCGTTGTACGACGGGTTGCTGCCGCCATGCAGGATGTCACCGGCAGGGGTGCGGTAGTTGCTGTTTAGGGTCATCATTGCTTTTACGAGTACCTTGCGGTATTTGTTGTCCTTGAGGTACTTGCTGTTTCCGCTCAGCAACGAAGCGATTTGTGCGTTCCATTGCTGTTCGTTTAGTTCAAAGCAATTGTCTATATTCAGCGTTGCTATGGCAGCCAGTTCTTTGGCTGTGTCTTCACCGCGCAGCGTTAGGGTTTGGGTCATCTCCGACTGATAAGTCTTGCCGGGTTCCAGGGTCATTTCACTTTTTTCTGTGACGTGCAGGCTATCGCTCCCCACAGCCTGAATCTTGTCTGCTGTGAGGAATCGGATTACCGTGTTCGTGGAATCTTTGGGGCGGATGAAAGAGAGACCTTTATCTATGCTGCTTACGACAGAGGTAGGCTCGTATACGCCTCCGTTCCAGTCGAAGCTGACCTTTACCGGTTTTTGGCTCATATTCTTCACGATTGAACGTATGGCTACGGAACGTGAGGTGAGGTAGCACAATTCGGTAGTGAAGTTTAAGTTCTCATCGTTGTATTCCTGTATCAGTTTGCCGGGGAGGTATCGGGTGGTCTGTACATTGTACACCATCCTATACTGTTCGCCGTTCACCCACAGCGTAGGTTCGGCGAGTCCGGCAGCTATCCATCCGCGTCCGGTCATGACCATAGGTCCCATGAAAGCACCGGCATGGCGACGGTTTTCGTTGTCGGGCAGTGAGTATGCCATCCAAGCACCTTTGTCGGCAAAGACGTAGGCATCCCAGTCTACGGCTCCGGCGGGAGTGTTCTTTATGTTGATAAGATTACAGAAGTCCGCTTGCTTGGATAAAAGCGGTTCTGAAGAAGTGGGAGCTTTGACGCACGAGGTCAGTATGCAGGCAACGATGCCAGTCAAAGCGATGTTTTTATTTGGATGTCTCATGGTAAATTAAGTATATGATGAAATGAAGTCTTGAAACAGAGAGTTCTATTAAAAGCAATCTCTATCGGATGGGATCCCGTTTCCGGCATTTCGCTTCCGATAGAGACTGAGTTGTAGGGTTATCGGTTATTTTGTGTAACCTTCGTTTTGCACCCAATCAGGATTCATCAGGAATTCTTTGTGAGGGATAGCGAGTCTGATATGCTTGGTCGATATGAAATTGCTTGCGAAAGGCTTTTCATGACTCTTAAGTGCGTCTTCCACAATGCCCCAACGGATGAGATCATACCAGCGTGAGCCTTCGAGGGCCAGTTCGCAAGGACGTTCCACATCCTGCAGGTGCTTCAGCACTTGTTCTTTACTTAGGGTGTCGGACAGTGGCGTTACGTGTACACGGTCACGTACTTTGTTGATGTATTTGATGGCTTCTTTAGAGTTTCCTTCATCGTTCAGACACTCGGCATAGAGCAACAGGATGTCCGCATAGCGGATGAGGGGGATGTTGAAACCGGAATAATCCCAGTAATCACCCAATGACTTGTCGTAAGTCACATATTTGCGCCAGTAGATATTGTCTTCTTGGTGGTAATCACTGAATCCTTTGCCGTCTTCGTAATAGAACGGACGGGATTTGGGATCGTCGAAAATGATAGTCTCATACAATCGGTCGCTGTATTCCCCATCTTCGGTGAGGTCTTTCTTCAGTGTATTGAATAACCATTTGGACGGATATGCTTCCTCGTATGCGCCACAGCCACTGTCGGGACCCAAGTGCAAGGTAAAGAGATTGTATTCGTAGTGCCCGCCTTCCAGACTTCCGGTGAACTGTACTTCAAGGATGGATTCCTTATTGTTCTCGTGTAGTCCGTTGAAGTTGTCGCCATAGTTCTCCATCAGTTCATATCTGTGACTGTCAATGACTTTCCAGAATTCTGTTTTGGCTTTGGCCTTTTCGCCGATGAACATATAGTATTTGCCTAAGAGTGCTGCGGCAGTATATTTAGTGACGCGTCCGGCCATGTTTGTATTCCATTTTTCGGGAAGGTTGGCTTGACATTCACTCAGTTCTGTCTCGATGAAAGTCTTCAGTCTGCCGGCTTCTACCTGAGGAGGATAGAATTCCTCTTCGGTACCTTCGAGTTCGTGCTCGAACATTGGTAGTCTTTCACCGAAGTTGATGAAGAGACGGTAGTAGTAGAAAGCTCTCAGAAAACGTGCCTCGGCAATACTGGTCGCTTTGGTCTGCTTGATGCCTTCGTCATCGTTGTCGGGCACATTGGGAATGTTGTCCAGACACTGGTTGCAATAGTTGATGCTGGTATAGAGGTTGGTCCATTCATCGTTGGGCACGTAGTTGGTCGATTCGTTGTTGTACATGGCCAGTTCCATCCAGGCGGTCACGTCGGGGCGGTAGTCCAGCTCGTCGCTGCGGTAGTTGTCTATCACAATGTAGCGTTCGAAAGGTTGCGCCCATTCGATGGTAGGCTGTAGTCCAGCGTAGGCTGCGGTAAGTCCTTTGAGGATGTCGGATTCGCTCTTCCAGAAGTTTTCGGGGTCCAGTGAGTTGGGGTTTCTGTCTTCATCCAGGAAATTTCCGGTACATGAAGAGAGTGCCAGGCCTCCTAAGACTGAGGCGCACAATAATATATTCTTTAATTTCATAATCATCTTTTTTAAAGTTTTGGTTCAATTAAAATCCGAATTTAATACCGGCCATGAAAGTGCGGCATAGAGGTGATGAAGCATAGTCGTAACCCATGCGGTCAATACCACCGTTGGTAGAGGGGTCATAGCCACTGTAACCGGTGATGGTAAAGATGCGTGTACCACCTACATAGAAACGGAGGTTGCTGATGCCCAACTTACCACAAACTGTAGCAGGCAGGTTGTAGCCCAGTTGCAAGTTGTTCAGGCGGAAGAAGTCGCCTCGTTCGATGAAACGGTCGGAAGTGCGAGCATTCTTGTTCGGGTCGCCGTATACGGCACGTGGAATGTTGGTGTTGGGGTTCTCCGGAGTCCATGCTTTCAGTGCGTTTCTGCCATAGTTGAACTTGGTATCCATACGTTCCAATTGATATTTGGTATAGTTGTAACGGTCTACACCGAGGTCACCGTAGAAGTTGGCTACCAAATCGAAGTTCTTGTAATTCAGTGTTACGTTGAAGCCGATAGAGGCCTTGGGGCAGCCGTTGCCCAGAAGCTTCTTGTCATCGCTGTCCAGCATGCCGTCACCGTTTTGGTCTACGAAGCGGAGGTCACCGGGTTCTGCGTTGGGCTGCATGGGAATCCAGTTGCCTTTGCTGTCCTTGCGTCCGTGTGATTCTTTCCAAAGTTTGGCTTCTGCTTCATTTTGGATGATGCCTGCGGTTTCGTAAGCCCAGAATTCACCGAAGTAACCACCCACGTAGGTACGTGAAGCACCATATTCGTACATATAGTTGGGGTCTGCCATTGATTTCAGTTTACTCTTGAAGTGGCTCAGGTTGAAGTCAAGGTCATACTTGAAGTCCTTACCTGCATTACCGTGGTAAATCAGTTGCATTTCCATACCGGTGGTGCGCAGTTCACCGTCGTTCACCGTCAGTGCACCGTAACCGGTAGACAGACTGATGTTCTTTTCGGAAAGCATGTCCTTGGTGTCCTTGATGTAACCTTCAATCGAGAATTCCAGTTTGTTGTTCCATAGGCTCATGTCCACACCGATGTTTTTGTAGAAGGTAGTTTCCCACTTGATGTTCCTTGAGGGGAGGCTACGTACTGCATATCCCTGGTTTACGACTTTGCCGTCGAAGGGGTAGTTGATGTTGTCGGCGTTGGAGTCCAATTTGGGAATGTAGAGATAGAGAGGTACCGATTGGTTACCGAGGGCGCCGTAGCTCATACGCAATTTGAAGGAGCTGACTGTTTCTTTCATATCTTCCCAGAAAGGTTCGTTGGCAATGTTCCAGCCTACTGATACAGAGGGGAAGAACCCCCACTGGTTACCGTCGGCAAAACGTGAAGAACCGTCATAGCGGAACGAGGCCATTAACATGTAGCGCATTTTCCAACTATAGTTCACACGGCCAAATACGGAACGCAAGCCGCTACGGGTCTTTTCACCTTGCACACCATAGTCTTTGCGTGCCTGGCCCAGAATGCCCATGTCGTTGTTCTCGAATTCGGAACCCGATGCACCCAATAGGTCGTAAGTGCTTTCTTCTTGTGAAGCTCCCAGCAGGAAGGCGAAGTCGTGACTGTCTTTGATGGTGAAGTTGTAGTTGGCAGTCAGTTCCAGCAGGTCGTTGACGCTTCTGGTGCGGGTCTGTGATAGTGAGGCGCTTTCGTTCCACTTCATGGCACCCAGTTCGTAAGTAGGTTTGAATACGCGGGTTTCGCGGAAAAGGAGGCTACGGCTTGCTTGTGCCTTGATTACCAGTCCCTTGATGGGCTCATATTGCAGATAGCCCGATCCTTTGATGTAATCTGTGGCGCGGGTGTTCTCAATCAGGTTATTATAACCTACCATGTTGGCAGCATCGCTCATGTTCATGCCGGGGATGGCACCACCGTATCCGCCGTCACAATTCTCGTCATACAGACGTGCGATAGGTTCCATGTTGGTCACTTGGTATATGCCGGGAAAACCTGAGTTGGCTTCCATTTCCGATTCCCAACGGCTGTAGTTTACTGATTCGCCCACTTTGAACTTGCCGCGTTTCATGTCTGAGTTTAAGCGGAAGCCATATTTCTCGTCACCCGTGCCGGTCACGATGGCTTCGTTTTTTGAATAGAATACGGACAAAGCTACGTTGGCATTCTCACTGCCACTAGTGTACCCCACATTGTATTTCTGTGTGAAGCCGTTGCGGTAGTATTCGTCCTGCCAATCGGTGTCGCCAAACTGTGTGGGGTCTTGCTCATAAGCCGCAATGTAAGCAGGCCAGTTTTTGGGGTTTTGACCGGCGTTTGTACGGGCCATCTTTGCCATGTGGATAAATTCTTCGGCATTGCAGACATCCAGTTTCTTGGCTATCTGATCCACTCCCCAATAAGCTGAGAACGTGATTTTGGGTTTGGATTTGGTACCACGGTAAGTCTCAATCAGGATAACGCCTGCGGCGGCGCGTGCTCCGTAAATAGCGGCGGTGGCAGCGTCTTTCAATACAGACATTGACTTGATGTCTTCGGGGTTCAGAAAACTCATATCACCCGGAACGCCATCGATAATTACCAACGGAGAGTTGTCTGTTCCATAAGTGGTTACACCGCGCACCTGCAGGCTGGGAGTGGAGCCGGCGGCACCGCTACCATAGTTAACTATCAAACCGGGAGCCATACCCTGCAGGGCAGTTTCGGCATTAGCGGTAGGTATGTTGTTTAGTTTATCGCCCGATACGGAACTTACCGAACCGGAAACATCCGATTTCTTTTGTGTGCCATAACCGATAACGACTACTTCGTCCAGTAGTTCGGTGTCTTCTTTCAGCACCACTTTCAATTCCTTGCGACCATTGAGGGCGATTTCTTGTGGAGCATAGCCCACGTAAGAGATAATAATAGTGGCTTTTGGGGAAACGCTGAGGGTAAAGTTACCGTCGATGTCAGTGATTACTCCATTTGTTGTTCCTTTCTCTAATACACTGGCTCCGATGACAGATTCACCGGAAACATCGGTTACGGTACCGTTCAGCTGAATGTTCTGTGCCAATGCGCCCATAGGCAGCATAAAAGCAAAGAAGAGAAGTAGCTGAATGACTCTTTCTTTGTAGTAGTTACTTTTACTCATTTGAATAAGTTTTTAAGGTTAATACTATTGGTTTTTCACAATGCTAAATTAAGCTTCATAAACAGGAATTGCTAATGAATGTTATCTACAAGCAGACTACAAGAGAGGGATATTCTTTGTTTTATTATCTACAAATAGTTTTGTAAGTATTTGATAAATAGGAGTAAATGAGATATTCTATATCTACAAAACTATATCCACATAAACTTTTCCCGATTTACATTAATTATTGAGTTGCGCAAGTAAACGGTGATTAGATGAAGAAGGAAACCAACTCTTTTAGAAATATCAAGCAACTCAAGTTTCGCAAGTCTTTTATAATCATTGATAAACAGTAGTATCTCAACTCTCCTCCTCGGAGGAGAGTTGAGATACTACTGTTTATCAATGATGTCCCTTGCAGATGTTTTATCTGCAAGCCATCTGTAAAAGAGGAAGTCGAGTATAAGACGGATGACATTCATATCTTATCTCTTGCAACAATAGTCCGTTAAATTTTTCGTAGGAACACAAGGTTA
>NZ_QTNH01000022.1:0-52409 GCF_003603515.1 Bacteroides sp. AM32-11AC
ATGGTTCAAAGATACTAAAATGAAAGCAAATCACAACGTGTGTGTGCGTGTCTGTGTGTATTTGTTTTCCAAAGATAGTGAATCTTAATAAGAATCTCTCTGATTTCGCTACTATTTGGTATCTTTACACACTTTTCTTTATACATGAGTACTGACTATAAATAAATCATATTGTGGAAATGATCCAACGCATCCGCCTCCTCCTTTCCGAAATGAACCGGGGAGTATACGAAAAAGAAACCGAAATAAACCTCTCCCTGCTGGCAGCCCTGGCAGGCGAGAGCATCCTGCTCCTGGGACCTCCGGGAGTAGCCAAGTCAATGGTAGCCAGGCGGCTAAAGTCGGCTTTTACAGATGCCCGTGCCTTTGAATACCTGATGTCCCGCTTCTCTACGCCCGACGAGATTTTCGGTCCTGTCAGCATTAGCCGACTGAAAGAATCCGACAAGTATGAACGTGCCATCGACGGCTATCTGCCCACAGCCGATGTCGTGTTTCTGGACGAAATATGGAAAGCAGGCCCTGCCATACAGAACACTCTGCTGACCGTCATCAACGAGAAACTTTTCCGCAATGGCGACAAGGAACTGCATCTCCCCCTCAAACTGCTCGTAGCTGCCAGTAACGAACTGCCCGCTCAAGGCGAGGGACTGGAAGCCCTATGGGACCGCTTCCTTATCCGCATTCTCTGCACCTGCGTCAAGCAGGAAGAATCTTTCTACAAAATGCTGCTGGACGATTCTGCCGACCATCCGGAAACGACTGCTTGCGAATGGCAAATCTCCGACCGCGAGTATGCCGAATGGCAAGCTGAGATACGCCGCGTAACCTTGCCTCTCGATGTTCTTTCCTGCATCACAGCCATTCGCCACGGACTGACAAGCGTAGAGATGCAAGACTCCGACCTGCGCCGCAATGTCTACGTCAGCGACCGCCGCTGGAAGAACATCGTGAAGCTGCTCAAGACCTCCGCCTTCGTCCACGGCCGCACGGAAGTCTCCATGACCGACCTGCTTCCCGTCTACCACTGCCTATGGAGTGAGCCTGATGAGAGCGTTGCCATCCGTGACATCGTAATCCGTGCCTTATTCGTGTCCCACACAAAACAGATTGCCGGTATCGCCTCCTCGCTGAAATCCGATTTGAAAGTCAGCCGTGTGCGCGAAGCCCTCGACAAAGCCCGCCTTGCCGGCGACCGTAGGGACGATGACCTGCTGATAACGGAACACTTCTACTACCAGGTGGAGAAACATGGTACGGGCAACACCTACATCTTTATCGTGGACTACAAAAATCTGAAGGAGTACAGCGCCAAAGATGTCCCCACCTTGGGCGTAATGTATGCCGACCCCATCAATCCCAAGCGTACCATCATCCGCGCCTTTGCCGACACCGGCGCCGTGAAAGAGGAAGGCACCGAACGCGTCACCCTCTACCGCGACGATAAGCATCTCTACATCAACGGTGTGCGCTTCCCCATGCGGCGTCTGCAACGAGGTGAGGAGCAACAACTCTGGCTGGGAAACCTCTCCGTCACCGACCGTGACTACGAGACGGAACTGGACACCGCCGCCACCAGCATAGACCGCCTGGTAAGAGATTTGTCCGACAACCTTTTCGTCTCCGAAGAAGACAAAAAGAGCGTAGCTCAATACGTCTCCATCGTCCGCAAGGAAATAGCCTGGGCGCGTGTGGACATGCGCAAACTGAGATATGGAGACGAATAATCCTCCAGTAACCAAGAAGAAGATGAACACCACCGTCACCCGATATGACACCGCCTTCTATGTGCAGGCACTGGACCGTTTCGTTGCCACCGGAGAGTGCGCAGAGACGGATACCGAGCCCTTGTATGCCTATCTACTCTCTGTGATGAACGACTCCATGGTCAAGGTGCAGGTGCTGGGCGATGAGGTCTGTGCACGTATCTTTTACGACACCATGATTCAGTTCATCCAATTGAACTTGGAGAAGGAGAGGTACCACCTCCGGAAAAGCCAGTCGGAACGGACCGGGATGAAACTCGTGCTGGAATGGTCCATGGCAAAGCGGAAAGACGGCTGGCAAGCCTTGCTCCAGCAGATTTCCGACAAATACCGGGAGTACGGCTTCGACTCCCGTTTCTACCGCAGCCACTTCGGCACAGAAGGAGGATATGCGGACGATGAAGTCTGGGAGAAAATGGTGGACGACTGGGAAGACGCCTTCCAACTGAAGATGCACGAAGAAAAGGAGAAAGAGATTGCTTTCCGCAAAGATGCCCTCGAGCGCAGGCTCCGTTCCAATCTGAAAGACATCCCCGAGTACATCCGCCAGAACCGGGTGGATAAGGACGAATTCTTCCAGACCTGGGGCATGATGAGCGGCTTGTGGAATACTGTTGACTTTGAGCGTATACGGAAAATCGTGCGCATCCAGCGCTCTTGCCCCGAGATAGTGAAAGTGGCCCGCAAGATGGGGCGTATGGCAGACGACGAAGGACGTGAGCAAATCCGCGTTGCCGAGGGAAACGTCTACAAAATGGAGCACTCCTCCAAATGTGACATCCTGGGTATCAGTACCGGCAACGACCTCAATGCTCTGCTTCCCATTGAGCTTGCCCATTCCGCTGACAGTGAACTGGAAGATTTGTTCGTCTACAAATACCTTACTCGCAAGCTTCAGACCTTCCGTTATAAATCGGAAATCATGCAGCCTGCCCGGCGTATCGAAACCAAGCCCGCCCGTCCCAAAGGTCCGATGATTGTCTGTCTGGACACCTCGGGAAGCATGGCTGGCAAGCCGGAGAAGATTGCTCACTCTCTGCTGATAAAGCTCCTGGAGATAGCCGACCGTCAACGGCGGAACTGCTTTCTGATAGCCTTTTCCGTCTCCATTCATCCGATTGACGTAAGGAAAGAGCGGGCAAGGCTGCTCGAATTCTTCTCAAAGACAGCTTGCGGGGATACAGATGCCACCCGCATGTTGGAAGCCACGTTCCGCCTGCTCAAAGAAGGCAAGGAGTATATGAATGCCGATGTACTTTGGGTCAGCGACTTCAAGATTCCTCACTCTTCACCTGCCCTTATGGAGGAGATTCGCCGTTACCGGGAAGCCGGTACACACTTCTATGGCCTGCAGATTGGCATCACGGAAAACGAGTGGGCACCTTTCTTCGACCGCATCTATCGGGCGGAGTATATCCCTTCGCGACAGTATTAAAAATTGATGTTTACACCTCCCATCACCGTAGCTTTCGGCATGGGGAAGCCTGCATTGATTTCATAGCGTTGTGCCAGCAGGTTTTCACCCTTGACGAAGACGTCGGCAAAACTGCACAGACGGTAGTTGGCACGCAGGTTCCAGAGTACGAAGCTTTCCTGCTTCTCCTTACCCGGGGTGACCGAGGTATGGAGACCCTTCACGTATTGTATACCGGTAGATAGGCCCCAACGTCCTTGCGTAAAGTCCGCACCGGCATAGAGTTTGTGCTCGGGAGCCGCCAGTACCGGATTCTCCATGTGCAGCCAGCTATAATTGGCATTCATCTGCCAGTGGCGGTTGATGCGGTATCCGAGGTTGGTTTCCACACCCCAGTTCTCTATCTCACCGGAGTTGACGTTCTTGCGCAGGGCAGGGTCCGTCATGATGATGTTGTCCCCGTTGATGTAGTAGAGGTTCACCCCATAGGACATGGGCCCTCCCAAAAGCTGCCCCGTAAAGGAGAGTTCATAGTTCATCAGGCTCTCCGCTTTCAAATCGGGATTCTGTGGAGGGAACATGTACATCTCCCGGATGGTGGGGTTACGGAATCCTTTGCTCACCATTGCTTTCAGTTCTGCCTGCCGCGGCAGATGGAAAGCCAGTCCCCCTTGGGGAATCCATTCCGTGCCTACGTGCGAATGGTGGTCTATGCGGACACCGGCGTCCAGTGAAAGCCAACTGTTGATGTCCTGCCTGAAATCCACATAGCCTGCAAATTCATCCATCTGCTTGTCCACGCCGGGGATGCGGTCACCAATCTGCTGTCCGGGTTTTGCCTCGTCGATGGCGACAACCTTGTTCCAGGACTCTCCGCCGAAGTGCTGGTAATCGAAACCTACGGTCAGGCGGTTACCGGTGAAGAGCGTGGCGCTTTGATACCACGATATGCCCAGCATCCGGTCCTTGGAGTTGAAGTGCGACTTCTGGGGCTCTTCTCCGGGGTGGTAGCCGTCGTTAATCCTGTGCCGGCCCCAGTTATAGAAGAAGCTCACGGCGCCGGAAGTACGGTCGTAACGATTTTCCAGTGCGAAGGAGGTCATGCCGCGTGTGATGCGCGAGTCGTTGTCTATATACGGATTGTCGGCTTCGCCGGGATTGGAGGCGTTGAAGCGGGTGATGTTCACGTCGCCCCACAGCTTCCAGGTGTCGCTGAAGTCGTATCCCAGTTTGGCATAGCCGCCATACTGCTCAAACTCCATGTCGTCACGGTGTCCGTCGGTACGGTTGTACGAGCCGGTCACCACGCTGCTGAAACGCCCTTTCCTCACGCGGTTGGAGACTTCCGTCTGCAGGGTATTGTAGGAACCGTATCCTATCTGCGCATTGGTTTTCACCCCGTCCTCCTGCATCTTGCGGGTGACGATGTTGATAACCCCGCCCATTGCATTGGACCCGTAGAGGACGGAGGCGGGACCGCGCAGCACTTCCACCCGTTCGGCCATCATGCTCTGGTAGGCGTCGGCGATGGGATGCCCCATCAGGCCCATGTATTGCGGATGTCCGTCTATCAGCACCAGCAGGCTGGTCGTAGGTCCTCCGGCGGCATTCACCCCGGCGCCTATGCCGCGCAGGCTCATGCCTCCTGCGGCTCCCGTGGATACGCCGTAGCCCATGATGCCGCGGCTTGTGGTGAAAAGTCCGGGCACCTGCTCGGTCAGTGCAGGCAGGATGGAGGGCTGGTAGGTCTGTTCCAGTTGCCGACGACCCACTACGGAGATGGCCATTGGCAGGTGGCGGATGTCTGTTTCATTTCTCGTCCCGGTCACCACGACTTCATCAAGCTTGTAGCTTTTCAGCCGGAGGCTGTCGGCAGGTGCGGACAGCATACTACCCGGAAGGGCGATACTTATTAAAACTGCGGTTAAAATCTTTTTATTCATCGTTTATCTATGGTTCTTTTTGCAAAGTTATACAAAAAGAAGAATCTGTATATGATTGGTAATCCTTAAAATGGACAACCAGGGTTGAAGGTAAGTCCGTTAAAGGGTTTCCTGCTTCAGCGCTTCCACAAATCGGTCTATCTCCTGCAGTTTCGCCGGGATGTCGATGCCTTGCGGACAGTGCGGGTTGCATTGGCCGCAACCGGTGCAGCGGTTGGCTTGGCGGAGACGGGGAACACTGCGGTCATAGCCTATCAGGAAGGCGCGGCGTGCCTCGCGGTAATTCTCGTCTTGGCTGTTCTGCGGCACGTTGCCCTCGTTGATGCAGCGGTTGTAGTGCAGCAAGATGGCTGGAATATCCAGTCCATAGGGGCACGGCATACAGTATTTGCAGTCGTTGCACGGCACGGTGGGGTATTGCAGCATTCGCTGGGCGGTATCTTCCAGCAGGGTAAACTCCTCTTCCGTACATGGAACAAGCGGGGAGAAGGTACGCAGGTTGTCTTGCAGATGCTCCATGTACGTCATTCCGCTTAGTACGGTCAGCACATCGGGGAAAGTACCTGCGAATCGGAAGGCCCAGGAAGCCACGCTCTCCTGCGGACGGCGTTGTTTTAGACGTGCCATCAAGTGGTCGTTCAGGCGGGATAGGCGTCCGCCCAGCAACGGCTCCATGATAACGGCGGGAATGTTGCGCTTCACCAGCTCGGCATATAGGTATTCGGCATCCGTGTTGCGGGTATTCACTTCTTTGGCATGTCGCCAGTCCACGTAGTTCAGTTGGATTTGTACGAAGTCCCATTTCAGTTCGTCGTGGCGGGAGAGCAGGTAGTCAAAGACTTCGATGTCTCCATGATAGGAGAATCCGAGGTTGCGGATGCGTCCGGCTTCGCGCTCTTTCAGCAGGAAGTCCAGCATGCCGTTGTCCAGATAGCGGGAACGGAGGGCTTCCATGCCGCCCATGCCGATGCCGTGCAGCAGGAGGTAGTCGATGTAGTCCACTTGCAGGTCGCGGAAGGAGCGGTGATACATGGCAAGGGACTCTTCGCGGCTGTGCGTGCTGGGACTGAAGTTGGACAGCTTTGTGGCAAGGAAGAATTTCTCCCGTGGATGGCGTTTTAAGGCAATGCCTGTGGCGCGCTCCGACAGACCTTGCACATAGGCGGGGGAGGTGTCGAAATAGTTCACTCCGTGGGCAATGGCATAGTCTATCAGGTCGTTCACGGCTTCCTGGTCTATTTCGTCTCCATTCCCGTCGGCGCGTTTCCGGGTGGGCCATCGCATGCATCCGTATCCCAGCAGGGAAACCCGGTCGCCCGTGTTGGGGTTGGTACGATAGGTCATCTTGTCGGTTGATATCTCGCCCAGTGCGGCCGATTCGCTTTCCCCGTTGTTCTTGTTGCCCGAACAGCCGTATAGGGCTGCTGCCGAGGCAAGCGTTCCTGCACCGGCGAGTTTGAAGAAATCGCGGCGGTTTATCTTGTTCTTATTGTCTTCTTTCATTGTGATAGGACTGAAATTATAAATGGATATTTGGATGATAAAGCTGCTTCAGATAGTTCTGTGCATCACATGGCCTTCCACATAAATGGCACTGAACGGACGCGACGGACAAAGGTTCTCGCATGCTCCGCATCCGATACAGCGTTCGGCGTTGACTACCGGTATCTTGATGGAGGCTTCGTCTTCCGGGTCTGAAGGAACCATCTGTATGGCACCGGCCGGACAATGGCGGGCACAGTTCCCGCATTCCATCTTGTCTGTGATGCAGATGCAATTCTCCTTAATCCATACGGCATGACCGATTTGGACGGCCGATTTCTCGGCGAGGCTTGTCAGATGGATGGCATCGGTAGGACACACCTCCGCACACTTGGCGCATTCGGGGCGGCAGTAACCGCGTTCGTAGGACATTTCCGGCTGCATCAGTTTTGTCAAGTCCGAAGAAGGACGGAGCACTTGGTTGGGACATACCGATATGCAGAGCTGGCAGGCTGTGCAGTGTTGTGCAAAGTGGCGGGCGCTCAGTGAGCCCGGAGGAGTGATGGGAGTGGCGCGCTCGGGGATTTTTTTGTCCTCGATGACAGCCAGTCCACCGTCCACTTTCTTCTCCTGCGCCTTGAGGGCTGCCGTAGCAGCAAACACGGCAGTTGTAGAGAGAAATGCGCGGCGGGCGTCGTTTACCTGCTCCGGTGCCACGGAGGTTTCCTGGGAGACAGCAGCGGAGGCCGGCTTGCGGCGTGTGTAAGTGATGGCACCTTTCCTGCACTTGTTGATACAGTCCATACATGCCACGCAACGACTGTAATCTATTTCGTGTGCCTTGATGTTGATGCACGATGCCTTGCAGTTGCGGGCACAAAGTCCGCAACTGTTGCACTTCTTTGTGTCAATCACCGGTTTCAGCAAGGAATACTTCGAGAGGAAGCCAAGCACTGTACCTACCGGACAGATGGTGTTGCAATAGGTACGTCCACCTCGCCATGCCAGCACGATGAGGACCACCAGAGTGACCGTGGCAATCAGCAGGGTAGGGAGACTCTTCATCCATACATCCGTTTCATAGAAGGCATAGCTGTCAGCACGTTCGGCCAGGTAGGCCAGTCCGTTGTTTGCCCACTGGTAGAGTGGGGAGAAAAGGCTGGAAACGATGCGCCCGTATGAGCTGTAAGGGGCCAGCAGCACGACAAAAGAGTTCAGTCCGCCGATAATGGCAAGTACGAATACTCCCAGCACACCGTAGCGTAGCCATTTCAGTGCGGACGAGTAGCGGAAACGGTTTTTCTTCCGTTTGGCGGAGAGCCAGGAAACAATGTCCTGGAATACTCCCAACGGGCAGATGACGGAGCAGTAGATGCGTCCGAATACCAAGGTCAGCACTGCAAGAAACAGTACTACACCGATGTTCAGTGCCAGCACGGCCGGCAGGAATTGTATCTTCGCCATCCATCCGAACCAGGCATGCAGTGTTCCCGTGAAGTCGAGGAACAACAGCGTGATGAGTGCGAAGAAGATGACGGCAAGGGTCAGTCTGATGGTACGTAGCATAAATGTATTGTATAGCGATTAGTATTCGTTCTTTATACCTTTTTTCCCATCTCGTAGGCTTCGTGCATGGAAGGCTTGTCGTTTATCTCGCCCACCTTCCAGGCACCCACGCCATAAATGGTGCCGCATTCTTTGGGCTCTTCCAGGCAGTCGAGGAAGCCACGGAAACCATCGATGGTACGCTCCATCATGGGGACACTTTCTTCGGCGGCGGCGATGATGAAGTAGAACTCCTTGTCCTTTATTTCAAGGTAGCGTGCGCAACAACGGTCAATCAGTGTCTTCATCTGCGCGCTCATGGTGTAGAAGTAGACGGGGGTTGCCATGACGATGACGTCGGCGGCAATCATCTTTTCCACCACTTCGGCGGCATCGTCCTTTTGCGGGCAGGGTTTGCCGTACATGCTGCATACGCTGCATCCCGTGCAGTAGTTGATGTGCTTGTCTTTCAGGAAAATCTTTTCTACTTGATGTCCGGCCTCTGCGGCACCGCGCATGAATTCATTGCACAAGAGGTCGGAGTTTCCATTCCTGCGGGGACTGGAGGAGAGGATTAATACTTTTTTGCTCATATTCGTTGTTCGTTAGTTAGTAAATGATTACGTGCTGCAAAAATAGGCAGGTTTTATGAGAATGGCAGTATACAAATTACGGTTGTTGTTACCTAAATTACTGATTCATTCCAAAAGTATCTCCCGTTCGATGCCGGTGTCTTTCAGAAACTCCCGGTCGTGGCTGATGGCAATTACGGTGCCGGCGTAGTCGCGTATCGTTGCCGTTATTATTTCTATACTCTCGATGTCCAGATTGTTGGTGGGTTCGTCCAGAATGAACATATCCGGGGTATTGTCGGCAATCATCAGGCAGCAGAAGGAGAGGCGCATCTTTTCGCCGCCACTCAGTTTGCCGCACGGCTTGTTCCACACGTCGCGGGGAAAGAGGTAACGGTTGAGGATGGTTTTCACTTCATGTTCCGGCAGGTGGCGGTGGTTGAAAGCTTCTGCTTGTTGGAGTACGCTGCGCTCATTACGGACGAGGGAGTATTCCTGGTCCAGATAGACGGAGGTGAAGTCGGCACGCTCCATCACTCCGCCGGTGGGGTGCAGTTCGCCCATGATGAGTTTCAGCAGGGTTGTTTTTCCACTGCCGTTTTTTCCTTTCAAGCTGAGGCGGTCGCCGCTTCTCAACTGGAAGGTGAGGGAGGAAGACCAGAGCTCCTTTACTGCCTCCGGACGGGTTGTCTCCATAGGAGAAGCCGCGAGGCTGGGATAATGAAAGTTGACGTCCTTTGCCTTGACCAGAACTTTCCCCACATGCAGATGAGAGGCATTGAAGTCTGTTTTCAGTTTGTCTGTCTGTGGCAGTGAACTTTTGATGCCTGACATTTCTGCCTGCAATTTTTCCGTTTTCTCCGTATGAATGCTGCTGAGTCTGCTGCTGCTGTTTTCCGCATTGTTTTTCAGTGCTCCCATCATGATGCGGGGAATCCCCTTTTTAATGGAGTTTTTTTCTCCCCGCACATTCTGTTTGGCCTTCCGTTCTTCTACTTCGCGTGCCACTTTGCGTGCAAGGCGCAGGGCTTTCTGCTTCTCTTCCAGTTGTTGGGTAAGGGCTTTCTGTTGCAGGGCCTTCTGTTCTTTGTAGAAGTCGTAGTTTCCGCTGTAATACGTCAATCCCTGGGAGGAGAGTTCGCAGATGGCAGGCAACTGATTCAGTAGCGTGCGGTCGTGACTGATGACGAGCACGGTAGCCGATGTCCGTCGTATCAAGTTATACAGACGTTCCCGTCCATCCGCGTCCAGATAGTTGGTCGGTTCGTCCAGCAGGATGGCTGTTGGGTTGTGCAACTCCATGCCTGCCAGGAAGATGCGGGTCTTTTCGCCGCCGCTAAGTCCTTCCATCGGACGGGAGAGTGGGATACCGTCCAGTCCCCAGCTGTCGAGAGAAGTCTGGGCGCGTTCTTCCACGTTCCAGTCATCATTGAGCGTATTGAAGTGCTTTTCGGTAGCGTCACCGCTTAGGATGGCATGCAGGGCAGATAGCTTGTGGCTGATTCCCAAAGCTTGTGCTATTGTCTGCCGGTCGTATTGTCCGAAGTGCTGGGGCACGTAGTACAGATGTTCGGGGCGTAGCACCGTTCCCGAACTTGGTGACAAGTCTCCTGCCAAAATGCGCATGAGGGTAGACTTGCCGCAACCGTTATTTCCGGTCAGGGCTATTTTATCTCCGGAGTTGATACTCAAGTGGAGGTGTGAAAACAAGATTTCCTTATCTGCATGGATATAGCTAAGGTCTTTAATGATAAAGCTCATAAGTTTCTACTGTGTTTTTAGAAGTAAGAATGATAGGGGAGATGCAAGCATTCCCCGAAATTGAAATTCTCGAAGGGGAGGGGTACAGACAAACACAGTATTGGCTAAACATCTATATAGGTGATGCTCAGCGTTCAGTCTGAAAAAGCATGTTGATAGTGATGTTTACCGAAATGTGTTGTCTTTAGTCGGATATTCTCATCGGTGGAATTAATTGGTTAGTGGGCGCAAAGGTAATGATTTCCACTGAATAACAAAGGCTTTTTGCGATATTAATATCGTGTCGGCAAGAAGTTAATATCGTGTTTGCAAGAAATTAACTTCCTGCAGACACGATGTTAATACTTTATTGGTTCTGTTACTTCATGGCCGAAGCATCGAACGAGAGTGGCAGTAATTCTCCCACATTCTTCAGCTCGTAGATTCCCTTTTTGCCATATAGCAACACCCTCATGGGATGCTTGAAGCGCTTCTCCGTTTCGAGCATCACTTGCCGGCAGGCGCCGCAGGGAGGGATGGGAGACTCCAGGAACTCGTTGTGCTCGTTGCGTGCGGCAATGGCGAGGGTGGTTACCGCCTGGTCGGGATGTTGGGAGTTGGCATAGAATAGGGTGGTGCGTTCTGCACACAGCCCGGAAGGGTAGGCGGCGTTTTCCTGGTTGGTGCCGGTCACTACAATACCGTTTGCCAGTCTGGCTGCAGCTCCTACCGAGAAGTGGGAGTAAGGGGCATAGCTGCGGTTGGTAGCCTCGCGGGCGGCATCCATCAGTTCGCGGTCGGCGGCATCCAGTTCTTCATAGTCGTATATCTTGACGGCAATTTCGATATTTAATTCTTTCATAAGGCAAAGGGTTATATTGTAATTAATGTTACAAAGATAGAAAAGAGATTGGTTATTTCAATTCTTTTACGGACTTTTGTGCAGAACTCAACATTTTAAGCATGAAACGGATTTTCAGACTGACTGCTATCATAGCATTTCTTTTTATTTCCATAACAACAGTGCAGGCACAACGCCGGAATGCCCGCTACAATGAGTATATCAAACAGTATGCTCCCCTTGCCGTGGAGCAGATGCAACGTCATAAGATACCTGCCAGCATCACGCTGGCCCAAGGGCTGTTGGAGAGCGGTGCCGGATACAGTGAGCTGGCGCGCAAGAGCAACAATCACTTCGGCATCAAGTGTGGAGGCAACTGGCGCGGACGGACGGTGAGGCATGATGACGATGCCCGCAATGAATGTTTCCGCGCTTATCGCAATCCGAAAGACTCTTATGAAGACCATTCCGATTTCCTGAAACGGGGAGCACGTTATGCTTTTCTTTTCAAACTGAAGATTACGGACTATAAGGGTTGGGCGCGCGGCTTGAAGAAGGCCGGCTATGCTACCGACCCGTCGTATGCCAACCGCCTGATAACCATTATTGAGGACTATGAACTGTATAAGTACGACAGCCGTGGCATGAGCAAGCGCGATGTCCGCAGTTGGGAGAAGGAACTGAAAAAGAAACCTTGGCTGGCCAATCCGCATCAGGTGTACATTGCCAACGATATAGCTTATGTCGTGGCGCGCGACGGAGACACCTTCCAGGTGTTGGGCAAGGAGTTTGACATCAGCTGGAAGAAGCTGGTGAAATACAACGACCTCCATAAAGAATACACACTGGAGGCGGGAGACATTATTTACTTGAAAGAAAAGCGCAAGAAAGCCGCCAAACCCCATACCGTCTACATAGTGAAAGACGGTGATTCCATGCATACCATTTCCCAAAAGTACGGCATTCGTCTGAAGAACCTTTATAAGATGAATCGCAAGGATGCGGAATACGTGCCGGAGATTGGCGACAGATTGAGATTAAGATAAAGAAGCTATCCGAAAATGTACAGGGTGTCCGAAAACGGACACCCTTCTTTTTTCTCTTTTCGCTTACTTTCAGGGGTTTATGATTTTGGCATGGATTTAGTATATATTAAGCGTTATGTTCGCAAACAATAAAATTTAAAGATATGGATAGAGAAATTCCGAAAGAAGTGCGTAATAAAGAACGCAATAAGAAAATCATCCGCTACGGTGCTATCGGCGTGGCAGGTATCGTAGTGGTCAGTGTACTCATTTCATTGATGCGTACGGGAGTGAAGGAGAAAGACCTTGTTTTCTCCCAAGTGGGTAAAGGTACGATTGAAGTCAGCGTCAGCGCCTCCGGCAAGGTGGTCCCGGCATTCGAGGAAATCATCAACTCGCCCATCAATACCCGCATTTTGGAAGTGTACAGAAAAGGTGGCGACAGCGTGGATGTAGGTACCCCCATCCTGAAGCTGGACTTGCAGAGCGCCGAAACCGACTACAAGAAGATGCTGGACGAAGAGCAGATGCGCAGCTACAAGCTGAAACAACTGAAACTTGACAACCAGACCAAGCTGACCGACCTGCAGATGAAAATCAAAGTCTCCGCCATGAAGCTGGACCGCATGAAGGTGGAGCTGCGCAACGAGCAGTACCTCGACAGTCTCGGTTCGGGTACTACCGATAAGGTGCGCCAAGCCGAACTGAGCTACAACGTGGCACAACTGGAATACGAGCAATTGCAGCAGCAGTATGCCAACGAGAAGGAAGTGCTGGCTGCGGAATACCAAGTACAGGAACTGGATTTCAGCATGTTCCAGAAGACACTGGCCGAAACCAAACGTACGCTCGACGATGCGCAGGTGCGTTCGCCCCGGAAGGCTATCCTTACTTATATCAACAATCAGATTGGTGCCCAAGTGCCCGAAGGCTCACAGATTGCCGTCATCTCCGACTTGAGCCACTTCAAGGTGGAAGGCGAGATTGCCGATACTTACGGTGACCGTGTGGCTGCCGGCGGCAAGGCCATTGTGAAGATTGGCAGCGAAAAGCTGGAAGGTTCCGTAAGCAGTGTTACTCCGCTTTCAAAGAATGGCGTCATCTCCTTTACCGTGCAGTTGAATGAGGACAACAACCGCCGACTGCGTTCCGGTCTGAAAACCGACGTCTATGTGATGAATGCAGTGAAGGAAGACGTGATGCGCATAGCCAATGCCAGCTATTATGTGGGACGTGGGGAGTATGAACTTTTTGTACGCAATTCCGACAAGGAAATTGTAAAGCGCAAGGTGCAGCTGGGCGATTCCAACTTTGAGTTTGTAGAAGTGGTCAGTGGTTTGCAACCGGGTGATGAAGTAGTGGTGAGCGATATGAGTAACTATAAGAACAAGAATAAGTTGAAGCTAAAATGATAAAGGTTTACTTGAAACAAGCCTGGGAGCTGTTGAAGCAGAATAAACTGTTCAGCATGCTCTACATTGTGGGTACGGGGCTGGCCATTGCCATGACAATGATTATGGCGGTGGTGTATTATGTGAAGATTGCGCCCGTCTATCCAGAGGCAAACCGCATGAATACGCTTTACCTCAGCAATTCAAAATTCACGCAGGGAAGCGGCAACAATACTAGGACCATGCAATGGGCTGTTTCCTACAAGGCACTGCAAGACTGGTTCTATCCCGTAGAGAATGCTCTTGTCGTTTCGGCCGAGCTGCATAATGACTTGTCGGAAAACAGTTATATACAGCCTGCCGACCGTAGCGGTGATTTTCCGGTTATGGTAAAGTTGACAGACCCTGCTTTTTTCAAGATATATTCTTTCCAATTCCTGGAAGGCAGTCCATTCACGGCATCCGACCTGGCAAGTGGCATTTCCACTGCTGTCGTTACCGATGATTTGGCACGCCGCTTGTTCGGTACGACGGAAGAGGTAGTAGGACGCTCGTTCAGCCTGAACTATATCGACTACCGGGTTTGTGGAGTGGTGCGTAGCGCCAGTTACCTCACCTCCAAATCCTATGCACAGCTTTACGTACCTTATACGGTGTCGCCCGATTACAGCAGTCCTAAATACAACCTTCCCTATCTGGGAGCTTTCAGTGCTACCTTTCTGGTGCAGGACAGTAAGCAGGGAGATGCTCTGCGGGCTGAGATAAAGGAAATCTGCCGCAAGGAGAATCTTATGCATCCCGATGAATGGAAAGTAGATTTCTGGGAGCAGCCCACCTCCCATCTGTTGAGTGTCTTCAAGACTTATGCAAGTATGGAGTTTGACCTTTGGGCCACAGTGCGCCACTTTCTGCTTGTCCTGCTCGTATTGCTGTTGGTGCCTGCCCTGAATCTGAGCGGCATGATATCGAGCCGTATGGAGGGACGTCTGGCAGAGATGGGCGTGCGGAAATCGTTTGGAGCCGGACGTAAGATACTGCTTTCACAAGTGATGTGGGAAAACCTGCTGCTGACCGCACTGGGCGGAGCATTGGGCTTGCTGCTGGCATGGCTGGCACTTTACGTGGGACGCGAGTGGATATTTACGGTATTCGACAGCTGGCCGAATATGGTACCCGAAGGAGTGGAGGTCCGCGTATCGGGTGAAATGCTGTTTGCTCCGCTGGTTTTTCTCGCCGCATTGGCGCTGTGCGTCGTGCTGAATCTGTTGTCGGCCCTTATACCGGCGTGGTATTCCTTGCGGAAACCGATTGTGAACTCACTGAATGAAAAACGATAAGACACGGGAGGTTGGTATGTTTAAGTTAATATGGAAGAATCTTTGGGCGCGCCGCCGCAAGAACGGATGGTTGTTGGCCGAATTGATATTGGTGAGTATCATCAGTTGGGTTGTATTGGACCCGGTGATTGTGGTCACGCACGATCGTAATATCCCGTTGGGCTATGATGCGGAGCGGCTTTGCCTCATTTCATTGGGCGCATTGCAGCCCCAGGCACCGGGATACGATGCCGAAGCGCAGGACTCTGCTACGTTGGTGGACAACTATTATAATTTGGTGCGTTATGTCAAGGACTTTGACGGTGTGGAATCGGCCACTCCCGTGCTGGGATTCTGTTATCCCAATTCTTCGGGAAGTTCGAATAGTCAATTGTTTGCCGAAGGGGATACGATTCCCTTATCTATTATGATGATACAATTTTTGCCTCATACGAACTTTTTCGATACGTATGGTTTCCGTTCCGGTAAGGGGCGGACACCCGGACAGCTGTCCGACTACGCCTATGCCCCGAATGACATTGTACTGACGGAGAATGCTGCCGAACAGTTGTTCCATACCAAAGACGCGCATGGCAAACGCTGTATAAGCAGAGACCATGGAGATACCTTGTACATGCCGGTTGTCGGTACGATAGGAGCCATGAAGATGTATAGCGAGTGGCGTCCCGTCCCCGTTGCATTTATGCCGATGCTTACCATCGATACAAGTTATATCCCTGAAAGTGCCCATATCCTGGTACGTCTCAAAGAGGGTGTCAGCATGGAGCGTTTTCTGCACGATTTCCGTCCTTGGATGGTGAAGGAGATGAGGCGGGGCAATCTGTTTGCTCGCAGTGTCCGTTCCTATGAGCAGATTATAACGGAGAGCGAAGCCAGCAATTCCACACCGATTTACCGCCGTAATCTGGCGATGGCGGCTTTCTTCCTGGTGAATCTTTGTCTGGGTGTCATCGGTACCTTCTGGTTGCAGACACGTACGAGGCGCGAGGAAGTGGGAGTGATGCTGTCGTTCGGAGCTACACGCAGCGACATTGTCCGCCTGCTGATGGGCGAAGGCACGGTATTGACCGTGGTCGCTTCACTGACTGGTTTTCTGCTCTATTTGCAATATGCACTGAAAGAAGGGCTGGCCAAAGGGCAGAATTGGGTGGAGAGCACAGAGAGCTATTGGGTGTCGGATTTCACCTCGCATTATCTGCTCGTGTCGCTCGTCATCTTTCTGATACTGCTGGTGGTAGTGTTGGTGGGAATCTATATCCCGGCGCGCAACATCAGCCGCATTCCACCTACGGAAGCCCTGCGTGACGAATAGATGAAAACGGACAAGGTGTTCATTTTCGGACACCTTACTGCATGTATAAATAGCAGATAATCAATAATAAACGATTTTGGCACAACTTTTGACCTCTTGAAACAGAAATTGTGCGGAATAGAAACAGAACAGAATAATAACAATTAAATACTTACCATTATGATTAAGTTAACTGGCATCAACAAGATTTATCGTACAAACGAGATTGAAACCGTGGCATTGGAAAATGTAAACCTCGAAGTGAACAAGGGAGAATTTCTCAGTATCATGGGACCTTCCGGTTGTGGAAAATCTACGTTGCTGAACATTATGGGTTTACTGGATGCACCTACCAGCGGCACCATCGAAATAGCCGGTACAAAAGTGGACGGCATGAAGGACAAGGAGCTGGCTGCTTTCCGTAACCAGAAGCTGGGTTTTGTGTTCCAGTCTTTCCATCTGATTAATTCGCTGAATGTGCTGGATAATGTGGAGCTGCCTTTGCTGTATAGAAAGGTGTCTGCCAAGGAACGCCGTCATCTGGCGGAAGAGGTATTGAAGAAGGTCGGTTTGAGCCACCGCATGCGTCACATGCCTACACAGCTTTCCGGCGGTCAGTGCCAGCGTGTAGCCATTGCCCGTGCCATTATCGGCAACCCGGAGATAATCCTCGCCGATGAGCCCACCGGTAACCTGGACTCCAAGATGGGTGCCGAAGTCATGGAACTGTTGCATCAACTGAACAAGGAAGACGGACGTACCATCGTGATGGTGACCCACAATGAAGAGCAGGCCAAACAGACCTCACGTACCGTCCGCTTCTTCGACGGACGTCAGGTGGAATAATTACTGCTTAACAGCCAACTGTCAACTATTAATTATCAACTATCAATAAATGAAATGCAAACCGTAAGACAAGCTTTTACAATCTTGAAGCAGAATCCGCTGCTAAGTACGATTTCCATATTGGGTACGGCCTTTGCTATCACCATGATTATGGCTATTGTGATTACTTGGCAGACAAAATATGCTGACTTGGAACCGGAAGTGAACCGCAGTCGGTGTCTTTACTTTTCCGCTATGCACGTATACGACAAGGAAAAGGACGGCAATAATAATTGGAGTAATCCTTCGGCGGCATTTATGAAAGAATGCGTGCAGCCGGTGCCCGAAGTGGAATACTGTACGGCATTTTCCCCAGCCGGTTTGTCGTTGGCTTCGTTGACTGACGGTAACAATCGGGTGAAAGTGGATGCTATGCGGACAGATCCCGACTTCTGGAAAGTGTTCAGCATGCAGTTTCTTGCCGGACGCGGCTTCAGCGAAGCCGACCGTGCTGGAGAAAGCAAGGCTGTAGTAGTTTGTGCGTCTGTAGCGCGGAAACTGTATGGAAGTACAGATGTAGTGGGACAGGAATTCCTGCTGAACCGGGAACTTGCGCGTATCGTGGGAGTGGTGAAAGATGTTTCCGTCACTGCTAAGGATGCATATGCACAAGTATGGGGTATGTACAGTGCCGACGAACTGAAAATTACCGGAGTCCACAGTTATTTGGGAGGCATGCAGATTGCTGTATTGGCACGTACATCCGATGACTTTCCTGCCATCCGGGAGGGCATTGCCAAGCAGGTGGAACGTGTTAATGCCGGATTGGGTAATAAACAGATAGACATCATGGAACAGCCGGACAATATCGTGGCGCACGTCAACCACGTATGGGCTAATGTAGGGCCAGACTTGACAATGCTTTATCTTCAATATGCTGTAGCTTTATTTATCATTTTGTTGGTACCGTCACTCAATCTGTGTGGCTTGAGTAACAGCCGCATGCAGCAACGTATTACTGAATTAGGTGTACGTAAGGCTTTTGGAGGAACGAAAAGTGTGCTTGTGCGGCAGATACTGAACGAAAATCTGATGTTGACATTACTGGGTGGAGTAGTGGGACTGCTTTTCAGTTATTTGGCAGTATATGCCATGCGTATGTGGCTGTTCACCAATAATCAGAATGTGGGTACGTCGGGCGAGTTCAGCTTGAACATGGAGGCGCTGTTTAGTCCGTGGGTATTCCTGCTGGCATTTGTTTTCTGTGTGGTCATCAATCTGTTGAGTGCGGCACTGCCTGCATGGATAGCGGCACGGCGCACTATTGTAGATTCTTTGAATGATAAATAGAAGGAGGTACTTGATATGAAATTTACGATACATAACTTACGTATGATAAAGGCACGCTTCAGCAGTAACGGCTGGGTATTGGCTGAATTGTTCTTGGTATTCATCGTGATGTGGTTCCTCTGTGACTCACTGGGATGCATGAAATATACTTTCTACCGTCCGCTGGGTTATAATATTGAACATGTCTATAAATTATCCACCGTTGTAGGTGGAGAAAGTCGGGATACGAGTCTGACTGATGCCGATAAATATCTGGGTATATTGGCGAAATTGGAACAAGAGCCTTCCGTAGAGGCAGCTGCCCTTTGTTATTGGAGCCTTCCGATGAGTGGCAGTAATAGTTACAATGCGTTGGTTGTGCAAGATACTTCCTGGGTGCAAGGACGCTGTATTTATACGACTGGAGGATATATGGATGTTTTCCGGATAAGTGAGGACCCGCGTCACCCGTTCCGGGACACTCCCGCAGGATGGAACAATGTGACACTGAGTAATGCCGCTTTTGAACGTTTTCGTAAGAAAATGCCGGAGTTTTCGCAGACTACGCCGTTAGGTAATGGTGATTCTGTTACAATCATCAAGCAGATGGGGAAGACCGGTGCTTTCCGTTCCTATCGTTATGGAGTTGAGGAACCTTGGTTCTTTTATCATTTGGGAGAGAATATGATTAAGGCAGAGTTTGCCGACAATTGGTCGCAGATTGTTTTCCGCGTGAAGCCTGCTGCCGACGGACCGGATTATCGGGAGAAGTTTCTGCGCGAAATAGCGCCTAAACTGGACACGGACAATGCGTTTGTGGCAGATGCCGCTCCCTATACTGAACAACAGTTGCAGTTCGAGGTGATGAATGGCGATACGGATAAGGTGAACAGTCAGGCTGTGGTGGTGCTCTTCCTGCTGGTGAATGTATTTTTGGGGTTAATAGGCACCTTCTGGTTCCGTACTCGCCGCCGCCGTTCGGAGATAGCTCTACGGATGGCGATGGGCAGTACGCGTGGCGGTGTGTTTCGTTTACTGATAGGTGAGGGGTTACTGTTATTGGCGTTAGTGACATTGCCTGCCATGGTTGTATGCTACAATGTGGGGATGGCGGAATTTACTATAGGACGTACCTCTCTCATATCCACTTGGCCGATAGAGTGGAGTGTGATACGCTTCCTTGCAGGTTCTCTAGGGGCTTGGTTACTGATAGCTCTGATGGTAGTGATTGGAATATGGTTTCCGGCACGGCAGGCTATGAAGATTGAGCCGGCAGAGGCGTTGCATGAAGAGTAGTATGAAAAACAATAGAGGATTAACAATAAAAAAGAAGAAAAATGAAAACTAATATAGTAGGTATTATCATTGCATTGATATTGACATTTGTAGGTATGCTGAGTGTTTATGCACAAGATACCAAAGTGAGTGAAGTGCGCAAAGTGGATGCCTTTTCGTCCATTGAGATAACGTCTGTGGGAACAATTTATTTTACACAGAGTGACACTTATTCTTTCAAGATTGAAGGTAAGGAGAAGCACGTGAAGAATACAGAAACCACAGTGAAGGACGGCTGTCTGCTGATAGGCTTCAAGGATAGGAAAAACAAGAGCATGAGAAATCAGAAAGATGGCGTGACCATTTGGATTTCGGCTCCTGATTTGAAGAAGGTGGAGTTTACCGGTGTAGGGGAATTCAATTGTGAGAAGCCCTTGAAACTGGATGAAGTGTCATTTGAGGTAAAGGGAGTGGGTGAAGTGAATGTATCCGATTTGACGTGTGACGAGCTGAAAGTTACTTTACGCGGAGTAGGTAGCGCCGATATTCATGTAGTCTGCGATTATTTGACTGCCAGAATGAGTGGTGTGGGTGACGTCACTTTGAGCGGAACTGCCGGGCATGCTGACATTTCTAAAGGAGGCATAGGCGGAGTGAATACATGTAACCTGAAGGTGGGCCGTTGAGTAGCGGTAACACCAATCGTAAATAGTAAATCGTCTAATCGTAAATATCAATATGATAAAGCAATACTTCACACAAGCCTGGGCACAGTTGCGGCAGCAACCGATGATTAGTGCCGTCAGCATAGCCGGTACGGCACTTGCCATCTTCCTCATCATGCTGGTGGTGATGATGCAGCAGGTGAAGGTAGCTCCGTTTGCTCCGGAGAGCAACCGCGACCGCTTTCTACATGTGCATTATATGAGCATCACCAACAAAAGCTGGGGAGAGGGAAACAGTTCCAACGGACCGATGGGGATAAAGACTGCGCTTGAGTGCTTCAAATCGCTGAAGACCCCCGAAGCAGTAACGATTTATACCTGTATGGTCATTTCTACCCCCGTGAATCTGCCGGGACAACCTGCAACGGGTATCGACCTGTTGCAGACAGATGATACTTTCTGGCGTGTGTTTGATTTCTCTTTTGTTGCCGGGAAACCTTATGACCAGGCTACATTCGATGCCGGACTACCTGTAGCGGTAATTACGGAAAGTGTAGCGCGCAGGTTATTCCAGACAACGGAGGCTGTTGGTCGCGAATTCCTTTTGAACCATGCTCCTTATACAGTGTCCGGTGTAGTGAAGGATGTTTCTACTTTGGCCAACACTGCCTATGCGCAGGTATGGGTGCCCTATACTTCTACTGAGATAACGAAAAGCACATGGAGTGATGAGCATATGGGGATGATGAGCGTTACCATTCTGGCGAAAAGCCGTGATGATTTTCCTGCTATTCGTGAGGAGACGGAACGCCGCCGTCAGGAGTACGACACTGTAATTGGCGAGAATGGTTATTCGTTGATTTACCGTAACCGTCCTTATGACCAGGAGAAAAATGCCGCAGGAATGGCTGCCAACATCGAACCGGACGTGGACCAGGCACGCAGGCAGCGTCTCATTATCTTCATCATTCTACTGATTGTTCCTGCCATCAACCTCAGCTCGATGACGCAGAGCCGTCTGCGCCAGCGTGTGGCAGAGATTGGTGTGCGCCGGGCATTCGGTTCAACGAGACTGGAACTGATGGGGCAAATCATTGCAGAAAATCTGGTGGTGACATTGCTGGCAGGGGTGATGGGATTGTTGCTGAGTGTAGCATTCGCTTATTTGGGAAATACACTGCTGTTTGCGCAGGAATTCAGCCAGACGCTGAGTCCTCCGGCAGTGGATGCAAGCATATTGCTGCATGGCTCCACCTTTGGCTGGGCGTTGTTGTTCTGCTTTGTGCTGAACTTACTAAGTTCCGGTATTCCCGCATGGCGTGCATCAAGAATAGGGATTGTAAATGCATTGGGCGGACGTTTGCATAAATAACTCCATCACAAAACATTAATCATTGAAGAAAATGACTAAGAAACTTCTTACACAGATAAAGAATGAATGGCTCTCAAACCTATGGTTGGTGTTGGAGTTATTGGTAGTGAGTGTAGTGATGTGGTACGTGGTAGACTATCTCTACACGCGCGCCGCCACCTATCTGGAGCCGAGAGGCTTTAATATAGAGCACTGCTACCTTATAGAGTTGGGGGAACTGACACCCAAAAGTCCCGACTACATAGCCGGGCATACCTCTCAGCAGACCCACGATGACATAGCCGAGTTGTTGGAGCGTCTGCGTCGTCGGCCGGAGATAGAAGCGGTCAGCCTTTCGCAGAATTCGTATCCTTACAACGGAAGCAATTCAGGCGCTGAAGTAAGCTATGACACTTTGCGTTCTCCCGGTTGGACCATCCGCAGGTTAGTGACACCGGACTTTCCCCGTGTATTCCGCTATCGGGGCACGCGTGGCGAGACACCCGAACAATTGGCTGAAATGTTGGAGCGCGGGGAGTTTATGGCTTCGGATAACCTCTACCGGAAATACGACCGCCGGATGACAGATCTCGTAGGCCAGCGGTTCTATCTTTTTGGTGATACTACGAAGACCTACCGGCTGGGTGCTGCACTGCAAAATGTACGCTATCACGATTATGACCAGGCGCGAAGCTCATATTCCATGATGGTGAAGCAGAGTTTCTACTATATCGGTCTCGAACTTTGTGTCCGCGTCCGTGAAGGGCAGGACAATGACTTCATTGAGAAGCTGAAGGCAGACAGTGAGAGCCAGTTCCGCGTAGGCAACATCTTCATTTCGGAGATACGTTCTTTCAAGGATATTCGTCGCAACTACCAGCAGGCATGGACCAATGACATCCGTAACTATGTGATGGGTATGGGATTCCTACTGCTGAACATTTTCCTCGGCTTGCTCGGAACATTCTGGTTCCGTACGCAGCAACGCCGTTCGGAGATAGCACTGCACAAAGCGCATGGAGCGACAGACCGTGCCATCTTCAGCCGGCTGCTTAGTGAAGGGATATTGTTGTTGGCAATTGTCACCCCCGTTGCATTGCTCATCGATTATAATCTTGCACACCTGGAGTTGAATTCCTGGAGGAACGGTACGACGTTGGAGTGGGACCGCCTGCTGCTCTGTGCTGCCATCAGCTTTGTGCTGATTACCCTAATGATTGTCATCGGTATAGGTATTCCTGCCCGCAAGGCGATGAAGGTGCAGCCTGCCGAAGCATTGCACGATGAATAGAAAGCTATGGAACAAATTTTAGCTCTTATCCGCCAGAATCCCTTTTTCAGTGCTGTTTCCGTCATCGGTACGGCAGTGAGTATAACCTTTGTCATGGTCATTTACATGGTGTATGACATCCAGACGGCTGACTTGGCTCCCGAGTCGCACCGCAGTAGCATGGTATATTCTTCTTATGGATACTCTTACCGCAAGTCCGACCACAGCAATTCCAATACGGGCATGTCTTATCGGGCTGTCAACGCTATTTTTGCAGAACTTCCGGGTGCGGAACTTGTCACCTATCTGGGACCTACCTATCTTAGATACTGTGGGGATTCGCCCGTGCGGGGAATGCGCCGTACGGTTCGTCAGGTGGATTTGAACTATTGGCGTGTCTACGATATCCCTCTTGTGGCGGGCCGTCTTTTCAGTACCGAAGAGTTCGATGCTTGCCGGGATGTCGTGGTTATAGGCGAACAGCTTGCCCGCGAAGCTTTCGGGTCTGCCGAAGCAGCCATTGGCAAAAATTATTTTGTCAACTTTCGCCCTAAGCGCATTGTCGGGGTCACCAAGGATGTGAGCTCTCTGTTCACATTTGCCTATGGAGAGTTGTGGATGCCTTATTCCACCCGGGATTCCGGTCTGGGCAGTGAAGGGCTACGGGGAGATTTCGAGGCTGTGGCCCTTGTCAAGCCCGGTGTCGGCAGAGAGGAACTCAAGCGGCAGATAGAACAGTCGCTTGCCCGCTTCAACGAGATACTGGTCGAATATGAACTGGAGCTTCCCGACCTCAGCACCTATACGGAACGGCAGTTCTTCCGTAATGACACGATGAGTCCTGCCGTAACCTGCATCATCCTGGGTTTGATATTGCTTATTGTGCCCGCTATCAATGTCAGCGGACTTATATCTTCGCAAATGTCCCGTCGCATGGCTGAGCTTGCGGTAAGGAAAGCATACGGCGCCAGCCGTTCTACCTTGATGGTGCAGTTGCTCCGCGAGAACCTGGCCTTGGCATTTGCCGGCGCATTGCTCGGTTTTCTCTTTTCGTGCATATTCCTATGGCTGGGTAAGGACTGGATGCTTGGCGATGGTGCTTCCGGAACGAATTTTGATGTAAGCGTCTGGCTCTTCCTCCGTCCTGCGGTTTTCGTGGCTGTATTGGTGGTGTGTCTGTTGTTCAACCTGCTTTCTGTGTTTATTCCTGCCTGGCATGCCACCCGTCGCCCTATAGCCGAGGTTCTTGGCGGAGAATGAGCGGATAAACGAATCCCAATTAAAACAGTAACGAGTATGATACATTCTATTTTACACCAGATATGGAACCAGCGCCGCAGTAACGGCTGGCTGTTTGTCGAGCTGTTGATTGTATTTACATTGATGTGGTATTGTGTGGATGTACTCTATGGCTTTGCCCATGCAGAACGGCAGCCTAAGGGGTATGATTTGGAGCATGTCTATAAGATAAGGATTTCCTGCAATCCCACACAGATAGTGCCGTGCACGTCGGAAGACAGCCTGCAGACCTTCTGGTTCAAGCCGATGGAGGAAGTGCTCCGGCGTATCAGGCAATATCCTGCAGTGGAAAGTGCTGCCACGTGGCTGGGTACCGATACTTATACCCGCGGGCGTGTTTACCAGGGGTATACGACGGACAGCGTGCATGTTGTCGAGACTACAGTGCGCTATGTGTCTCCCGAATATTTCGACGTCATGCGCATTCCGCTGTTGCAGGGGAATGTCTCGGATTGGAATTCCACTGCCAGTCCTCTGCCTGCCGTGGTGACCCGTGATTTGGCAGACAGCCTTTTCCTGACAAGTGCCGAGGCGGTGGGTCGCGAGTTCCTGGATTATTACAACGGAGGTCTTCGTTACCGTGTTTCCGCAGTCTGTGCTTTGCAGAAGACGGATGATTATGCCCGTTACGGGCCTTTTGTACTGACTCCTTTCCCCAGTTGGTTTTATAAGGACCAGTACCTTCCGTTCATTTCCCTACGGATACGCCCGGAGGCGGATACGGATAATTTTGCAGCCTGTTTTTATCAGGATATGACATCGCAGTTGCAGGTCACTCCATTCTATCTTTTCGACATACAGAGCTACAAAGAACAGAAAATAGAACGGGATGCTGCTGAAGGAATAACTCCATACATTCGCAGTGCAAGGCTCATTGTAGTATTCTTCGTTTTCAATGTATTCATCGGGCTGATGGGAACTTTCTGGTTCCGTACCCGCCACCGTCGCAGCGAGATTGCTTTGCGCATGGCCATGGGCAGCAGCCGCGGAAGAATACGCTGGCAATTGCTGGGTGAAGGGTTGCTGCTGTTGGCACTTGCTTCCATCCCCGCTTTGATGATATGTATCAATATGGTTATGGCAGATGTCACTTTTACGGAAGCCACGGATGCCACTTGGGGGAGATTTGTCATATGCGTTTCTATTGTCTGGATATTGATGGCATTGATGGTGATTGCAGGAATCTGGTATCCGGCTTCACGGGCCATGAAGGTACAGCCTGCCGAAGCATTGCACGATGAGTGAGTTTTTTTTGAATAATCTGTGCTCATTCTCAATATAACTTGTATATTTGCGTGACGAATAAGAGTTTTGCGTTGAGTATACAAAATCTATATTATGATGAAACGCCTTTTCTTTCCATTGTTTGCAGGCTTGTTGTGGTTGATGTCGGGAACACTTTCGGCTACGGAACGTACGTACAATGTACTTTTCATACAGTCCTATACAAAAAATACTCCTTGGCACAGCCTTCTGACAGAAAATTTGGAGAACGGACTGGACAAGGGGGGAGTTAAAGCCAATATCACTACTGAATATCTGAATGCCGATTACTGGTCTTTCGCTTCCGAGTGCTTCATCATGCGCCGCATCTGCGAGCGTGCCAGGCAACGGAAAACGGACTTGATTGTGACCTCCAGCGATGAGGCTTTCTTCACATTGACCCATTGCGGTGATTCCCTGCCTTATCAGATACCGGTAGTGGTTTCGGGTATCAAATACCCGGATGAGAGGGTCTTTGAAAGAATGCCCAACGTCTCCGGCTATGTTTCGAAAACGGATTTCGATGTCTTGCTGGATGCGGCTGTCCGCATGTTTCCTTCCCGCAGGGAGTTGGTCTGTCTGTCCGACAGCAGTTTCCTGAGCCTTAAAGGGGTTAAGGCTGTGGAGGAATCCTGGGAACGCATAAAGAGCAACTATCCGGAGCATGAGTTGAAAGTGCTGAATGTGCAGGCCAAGTCCTTGAACTCTATCATCACTTCCATTTGCTATGACTACAATGCCTACAAGCATATTGTCATTGCTCCCAAATGGATTCCCTTTCTTTCCTTGAAGTTGAAGGCCCCCGTGTTTACCAGCCAGAACCTGGCTATGACGAACGGTGTTCTGTGTGTGTACGATGCCGTTCCCGGAGAGGATGCCTTTGCCGCCGGCCGGCAGGCTGCAAGTATTTTGAAGGGCAAGTCGCCCGCTTCATTGGGAGTAAAGGACTTTGGGGGCAAGTTACTGTTCGATTACAAACAGTTGCAGTTTTTCCGTGTGGACACGAACCGTGCGGAGAGCAAGGGCATCGTTTTGAATATACCGCTGGTGGAGCGCTACCGTGTCTGGTTCATTCTGTTCTATTCGCTGATTGTCGGGGCATTGGTGCTGCTGGTTGCTTGGCTTTTCCGTGCCAACCGTAGGGAATCGCGCAAGCGCATACATGCCCAGACCCGCTTGTTGATACAGCACCGCCTGGTGGAGCAGCGCGACGAGTTCGACAATATCTTCTGTTCCATTCGCGACGGCTTGATTACGTATGATACAGACCTGCGCATCCATTTTGTCAACCGTCCGTTGCTACAGATGCTGGGACTTTCTTCCGAGACCTATACGTCCCGTTTCTATGAAGGGCAGATGGCCGGCTCCATTTTTAGGATTTACATGAATGGAGAAAATATCCTGCAGGACTTGTTGAAGAAAGTACGTACCGGCAAGAGCCCTATTCCTATTCCGGAGAAAGCCTTCATGCAGGAGAACCATCAAGGAACGTATTTCCCCGTTTCCGGCGAGGTGGTACCTATCTTTGCCAATGAAAAGATGACGGGAATGGCGATTGTATGCCGCAATATCTCCGAAGAGGAGATGCAGAGGCGCTTTTTCAACATGGCGGTGGAGGAGAGCTCCATTTATCCGTGGCAGTACAACATGCGTATGAACCGCTTCCATTTCCCAGGTGGATTGCTGCGCCGTTTCGGGTATATAGGTGATACGGACTTGCTGACGCGTGATGAGATGGATGCCCTTATACATCCGGAAGACTTGCCGCATACGCGCAGGAATTTTGATGCCATTCTGTTGGGTAATGAAATCAATTCACGGATGAGTTTCCGGTTGAAGAGTGTGGACGGGAGCTATGAATGGTGGGAGTTTCGCAGTACCGCTTATGACGGCCTGACGGTCGATACCCCATACATGGTGTTGGGAGTATGCCAAAGCATCCAGCGTTACAAGGATACGGAGGAAGCCCTGATTGCCGCACGTGACCGTGCCTTGCAGGCCGACAAGCTCAAATCTGCGTTCCTTGCCAATATGAGCCATGAGATACGTACCCCTCTGAATGCCATTGTCGGCTTCTCGGATTTATTGAAGGACTTGGACGCTTTTTCTCCGGAAGAGGTAAAGCAGTTCGTCGAAACAATCAACATCAACTGTACGTTGCTGCTGGCGTTGATAAACGATATTCTGGACCTCTCGCGCATAGAATCGGGCACGATGGACTTTAAGTTCGGAGCATTCAACCTGGCGTTTATCATGCAGGAGGTCCATGAATCCCAGCGTCTGAGTATGCCTCGGGATGTAGAGCTGCGTATAGAGATTCCGGAAGGGGAAGACAAATTGGTCATCACCGATTCCGTCCGCTTGAAGCAGGTCGTGAACAACTTGATAAACAATGCCAAGAAATTCACGGTAACGGGCAGCATCACCTTCGGCTATGTCACGAACCGGGAAGGATATACCACCATCTTTGTCGAAGACACGGGAAGCGGTATCTCTGAAGACGCCCAGAAACATATCTTCGAACGCTTTTACAAAGAAGACAGCTTTACGCAGGGCGCCGGTTTGGGGCTGAGCATTTGCCAGACCATCGTAGACCGCCTGCATGGTTCTATCTCGGTCTCCTCAGAGTTGGGAAAAGGAACGCGTTTCGAGGTGGTGATACCGGATGCGAACGAGTAATCATTCAATCCGTTTGCAGGCATTGGCTTGCAGGAACTCTTCCAATATATCCTCGTAATTGCCATACAGCATGATGTGATGGTTGCCCAGCGGTGTCTTGAGGAAATAGTCGGCAGGGGAGTTCATTTTTATCCGCACTTGGGTGCGGCACATATTGATGTAGTTTGTATTCTCAACAAGCGTGCCGGTGCTCAAGTAATATTCGTCCAGGCTTTCGCTTCCGCATTTTACGATGGTTACATCTCCCGTCGGCAGGATTCCCTGAATACCGATGCCGCTTTCCGTCTCAAAATGGTTGCGTATGATGAACTGCTCCGTTTGTGCGATGCCGATGGTGCAGTGTGCCAATATGATTTCATTGGTACGGGCATTTATCATGGAAGGATTGGCCATGAAGGAGTTTTTCCCCGTCAGCACTTTTACGGCCAGCATGGTGAAGACGGATTGCAAATCGCCTTCACATCCGGCAATGATTCCTTCGTCGTTCAGCAAGGCAAGGGCAAGGCAGCCGGTGGTTCCCGTTTGGTCTATCAGGCGGAAGCAGCTGAGGGTAATGGCGCTCAGTCGCTCTTCCTCTACAATCCTCTTGATGGCTCGATACAGCCGCATGGCTTTTATCATGTCTTCGGGGCTTGCCTCTCGGCAGGCAAGCGCTTTTCCTGCCAGTCCGGCGCATGCTTCGCCCACCTCGTCGTCCGTTATCTGTCCGTAGTATTCATAAATGCGGTCCAATGAGACGTCTGTGTACTCGATACCCCAGCGGCGTTTGGCAAGCAGATAATCCACATTGCTGGCAACGAGCCAGCTGGACGGAGTGCCCATTACGCCGATGCGCATGCCGAAAAGGCTGCGTTGTGCCACGAAATTGCTGTGCAGGACAAAAATACGCTTGATGGTCTCGGGGAGCTCTCCGTGAAGAATCTCGCTTTTCATTCCCCGGCCGCGCAGCCAGGAAGATATTTCGAGAGCGGCGGCCAGTGAGTTCTGCATGCCGTCTGCCAAGAGGATGGCGGGGCGGGGAAGGGATTCGAAATGCTGGATTACCAGCCGTTCCACACCTCCGGTGGCAATGAATATAATACTGAAGTCATCGGGTGATAACTTGTCTATGTCTTTGTAATCAATGAAGTTGACGGTAAAGTATTTTTCCAATTCAGTCAATATCACTTCGTGGGAGCTACGGACTGATGCTTGTTTATGCAGTATGGAAGCAAAAGTTATAAGGTTGATGACCATGGTGTTATTTACTATTTGACTATTTACTATTTACAATTGATTCTACTTGGCTCGTTTGCTTTTTCAAAGATACAAGTTTCTGTTTACATATCATAGAGTTTTTACGATAGATAAGTTTTTTAAAGTTTTTATGGTCTTGCCTTCCTTTTGGTTTCAAATAATTCGCTACATTTGCAACTTTAATGATAAAGTGATAGCAATATCACCTATAAATACTCTATTAAATAGTAAATCATAAATCGTCAAATAGTAAATAAACCTCATGCCAACAATATCTATTCGCGGAATGGAGATGCCCGCATCTCCTATCAGAAAACTGGCTCCTCTGGCAGATGCTGCCAAGCAGAGGGGTATACATGTATTTCACCTGAACATCGGTCAACCCGACCTGCCTACTCCGGAAGTCGCGATTGAAGCGATACGGAACATCGACCGGAAAGTTCTGGAATACAGTCCCAGTGCGGGATATCGCAGTTACCGCGAGAAGTTGGTGGGTTACTATGCAAAGTACAATATCAATCTGACTGCAGACGACATCATCATCACTTCCGGCGGCTCGGAGGCGGTGTTGTTCTCTTTCCTGGCTTGCCTCAATCCGGGGGATGAAATCATTGTTCCCGAGCCGGCCTATGCCAATTATATGGCGTTTGCCATCTCTGCCGGAGCCAAGATACGCACCATTGCCACGACCATCGAAGAGGGTTTCTCGTTGCCCAAGGTAGAGAAGTTCGAGGAGTTGATTAACGAGCGCACGCGTGCTATTTTGATTTGCAATCCCAACAATCCTACGGGTTACCTCTATACACGCCGTGAAATGAACCAGATTCGCGACCTTGTGAAGAAGTACGATTTGTTCCTCTTCTCGGACGAGGTGTACCGTGAATTTATTTATACGGGTTCTCCCTATATCTCTGCCTGCCATCTGGAGGGCATTGAGAACAATGTGGTGCTGATTGATTCCGTGTCCAAGCGCTATTCGGAGTGCGGCATCCGCATCGGTGCCCTGATAACGAAGAACAAGGAAATCCGGGATGCTGTCATGAAGTTCTGCCAGGCACGTCTCAGTCCTCCGTTGATTGGCCAGATTGCCGCAGAAGCATCGCTGGATGCCGGTGAGGATTATCTGCGCGACACATACGATGAATATGTAGAACGCCGTAAATGCCTGATTGACGGATTGAACCGTATACCGGGCGTATATTCGCCCATCCCGATGGGAGCATTCTATACGGTGGCAAAGCTTCCAGTAGATGATTCGGACAAGTTCTGTGCCTGGTGTCTGTCGGAGTTCGAATACGAGGGACAGACGGTATTCATGGCGCCTGCGTCCGGATTCTATACTACGCCGGGTTCCGGTCGCAACGAAGTGCGTATCGCATACGTACTGAAGAAAGACGACTTGAACCGCGCCTTGTTTGTATTGCAAAAAGCATTGGAAGCCTATCCGGGAAGAGAAATGAAGGATTAGGGATTAATTTATGAACTTATCTCGCTTTATAGCGTTGCGCATTTATCGCAACTCGGAGCCGGGCAAGCAAGTTTCCCGTCCGGCTGTCCTTATTGCCATGGTGGGCATTGCTCTCGGACTGGCGGTGATGATTATTGCCGTGTCCGTCATTGTCGGCTTCAAGAGCGAGGTAAGGGATAAAATCGTGGGTTTCGGTGCCCATATCCAGATAGGCAACCTGGATGCTGCACGCTCTTATGAGACGCGCCCGGTGGTGGTGGGCGACAGCATGATGGCTGCGCTTTCCGATTATCCCGAAGTGAAGCATGTACAACGCTACTCCACCAAGCCGGGGATGATAAAGACCACCGATGCCTTTCAGGGAATGGTGCTGAAAGGTGTGGGGCAGGAGTATGACAGCACCTTTTTCCACCGCCATCTGCTGGAGGGGGAGTTTCCGCAATTCAGCGATTCCGCTTCGTCCAACCGCGTAGTCATCTCAAAGTCTCTTGCCAACAAGCTGCAATTGAAACTCGGTGACAAGATAGACACCTACTTCATCCAGGACGATGTGCGTGCTCGCCGCCTGAAGATTGTAGGTATCTACCAAACCAACTTCTCCGAATACGACAACCTATTCCTGCTTACCGACCTCTATTTGGTGAATCGCCTGAACAACTGGGAACCGGACCAGGTGAGCGGTGTGGAGCTGGAAATACGCGATTATGACAAGCTGGAAGAAACCACCTATGAGATAGCTGTCGATACGGACGAGAATCCCGACCGCTATGGTGCCGAGTATTGCGTCCGCAATGTAGAGCAGCTCAATCCCCAAATCTTTGCCTGGCTGGGCATCTTGGATGTCAACATCTGGGTCATTCTCATTCTGATGATTGGAGTGGCGGGGTTCACCATGGTATCCGGCCTGCTGATTATCATCATAGAGCGTACCTCCATGATAGGCGTGCTGAAGTCTTTGGGAGCCAATAACTTTACCATCCGTAAAGTCTTCCTTTGGTTTTCGGTCTTCCTCATTGGGAAAGGCATGCTTTGGGGGAACATAATCGGCCTTGCGTTCTATTTCGTGCAGCGCTGGTCCGGCTTGTTCAAGCTCGACCCTGAAACCTATTACATGGCTACTGTTCCGGTATCTTTCAATATCTGGCTGTTCCTGCTGCTGAATGCTGGCACATTGCTGGCTTCGGTCCTGATGTTGCTGGGCCCATCATTCCTGATTACACGCATCCATCCGGCAACTTCCATCCGTTACGAATAAGAGAATCACTTTCTCAGAAAACCGCTTTTCTTGCGGAACAGACAGTACCATTTCCAACGTAAAGACTGTATCGGCTGCAATAGGTCGAAAGCCGGTAGTGTGAAGTAATATCTGCGCTGTTCTTCCAGGTCGTGGGCAGTCTTGTTGACAATGACTGCCTGCATGGTGAAACGGAACAGGAACAAAAGAAAAGCGACGCCTGCTGCCAGCCAGTGGAAGTGCAGAATGCCGATGACCATCGCGGCTATCCAGGATGCGTGGAATGCCAGGCGGGTCAGGGTCTCAAAACCGGCCAGCCAGCGTTGCATTCCATGATACAGCCGTGCTGTGGAGGCGTAGCCTATTTTCTCTTCTTTCCAGTCCTTGGTACGCAGAAGCGGCTGCATGCGCACAATGGCATTGGCATCCGTTTCTACCCGCGTGTTCTCCGGGGTAGCCACGTGGTTGATGAACAAATCGTCGTCTCCCCGTTGCAGGTTGAGGTGTGCGGAGAATCCTTTCTGTTGGTAGAAGAGTTCCTTCCGGTAGGCCAGGTTACGCCCGATGCCCATGTAGGGGCTGCCTGCCAGGGCAAATCCCAGATAGCGCATGGAAGTGAACAGATTGTCGAATGCCGCCCGTTTGTGCAGCCAGCCTTTGCCGCGTTCGTAGCCGCTGTATCCCAGCACCACTTGGGTACGTGATGTGAAGTTGCGTGCCATCAGTCGCAGCCATTGGTTGCTTTGGGGCATGCAGTTGGCATTGGTAAACACCAGCCATTCATATTTGCTGGCCTTGATTCCAAGCGTCACGGCCAGCTTCTTGCGGCTGATGTAGCGGGAGGAATCGGGCACGAAGCTGTGGTAGAGATGGGGATATTTCTCCTCGAGGATGGTCAGGTAATCCTCGCTCTCATCGGTGTTGCCGTCGTTAATGACGATGACTTCAAATTGGGGATAGTCCTGCTCCAGCACGGCGCCCAGGTTGCGGCGCAGATTCTCGGATTCCTCGCGGGCGCAGATGATGACGGATATGGGGGGCAGTTCCTGGGTGAAGTGCGTGTCTCCCTGCTTCACGGCACGGTTGCGCGCATGAATACGGTTGTAGAGACAGAGGTAGTAGATAATTTGAATAAGGAACAGACCACCCGCCGTAGCGAGTACGATAATTTCAGTTGAATCTAATGTGAATGCTTCCATGTGCAGTAGGACGTTTATGTGCTGCAAATTTACACAATTTCCGGCACTACCTCAAACTTTGTTCCGGGAAAGTGCTTGGACAAATACTGCTTGATGTATTTCATCGTGTCTTCCTGGATAGTCTTGTCCTCTACCGTGGGATAGAGGTTGTAGAGTACCGTATCGAGCGCGATGCCCCGGTTCTTGATGGCTTCGAAGCTCAGCAAGGTGTGGTTGATGCTGCCCAGCTTTCCGGAGGTGACAAAGATAAGCGGGTACTGCTTCTCCGCAATGTAGTCTATCGTCAGGAAATCTTCGGTAAGGGGAACCATCAGACCGCCGGCGCCTTCTACGAGCACGGTATCATAGCGATGGGAAAGTTCCCTGGTGGCACGCTCTATTTTTTCGAAGTCTATCGGGCGCTTGTCTATGCGGGCGGCGAGGTGGGGGGAGCAGGGGTAGGAGAATATCTCGGGCATGGTCAGCCCCTCTTTGTCTTCCGGCAGGTAGCCGGTTCCGGTGAGGCGGCGGTGCAGGTCGATGTCCTCGGAATGGCCGGTGTTGCCGGTCTGGATGAACTTTTGGGTGATGACGCGCAGGTCGCGTTGCATAAGCTCACGGGCATACCAGGCGGTGCAATAGCTTTTTCCGGCATCTGTATCAATGCCGCTGATGAAGTAGATGTTTTTTGTTTCCATTATTTTGTTTTTTTTCGTGCGATGATATAAATGGGGTGATAGGTCAGGTTTACGTTGCCTGCGGCATCACTGAACCGGGTTGTGTATTCTTTGCAGAAGGATTGCAGGCGGCTGCGCGTCCATATCCTTTTTTCCGTTCCCGTCACTCCGGTTTGCTTCAGATGCTTCAGCACTGCCTGAGGGGTGGGGAAGGGCAGGGTTACTACCTCTTCCTCGGCATGGAGAATATCGAAGTGGGGAGACAGCAGGGCTTGCAGCTCCTCAACGGAGAGATAGTCCAGCCCATGCCCCGTCAGTTGGCGTATTTCGTGCATGTTTGTGGCGCCGAAGGTGCTGAAGGCAAGCAGGCCGTCTGCCACCAGTGCTTGGTGGCAGCGGGTGAAGAAAGCACCTGGGTCGTTGAACCATTGTAGGGTGGAGCACGAGGTTATCAGGTCGGTTTCTCCGGGGAAGTCGATGGCTTCGGCATCACCGGGGACGAACTGCACGGTAGTGCCGTCGCAAAGTTCCTTGACGCACTCTTCCATTTCCCGGCACAAGTCGTTCAGCAGCAGGGTTTCCGGTTGCAAGGTGTGGAGGAGGATACGCGAGTAGCTTCCCGTTCCGCAGCCAAACTCTACGACACGGCGGAAACGTGTGTATGGTTCCTTTATGAGCTGCATCATCTTCTCGGCGACTTGTTGCTGCACGCGGGCCTCCCGGGTATAGGTATTCCGGGCTTTGGCAAAGCGGGAGGCTATCAGTTGTTTGTCCATCGGGTTCAGTGGCTTGTCCATAGGTCTTGCAGGTAATGTCTGAATAACTCTTCCTGATAGTGGGCATCCTCCGTTTGCAGTACGGGGGTGCCGAGTGTTTCCCAGGCTTGCAGCTGGTTGGCTGGCGGAATGATGCGGTCGTTGCCTCCCGTTACTGCCTGCTGCCAATGGAAGGTGGCAGCAGGCAGTGTGTGGTACATCTTCTCAATCTCCGTCAACTCATCTCTCAACTCTTCCAGCGGACGGCGGGGAGTGATTTCCAGGAAAGCTTTGAAGGCTGCTCCGTTGGCGCACATGCGGCGGAGGAATTTGTGCAGTGAAGCCCCGGTCAGTCCGTCCAATGTCCCGTGGTAGATGGCGGGTGGAATGCCCATATGCTGGTCTATGGGGTAGGGTGTTCCGTTGATGGCGATGCTGTTTGCCATATGGATACCTTCGCCGGATGTACCTGGCGATGAGAGCTGTGGCACGGTCTGCGAAGCCGCCCATACCCCCATAGACCAGCCGATGAGGTTAATTTCGCGGTATTCTTCCAGTCCGGAGGCGTCAAAATCCAGTGTGCGGTAGTCATAGCACACCATGAAGTCGCTGGCTACCGGACGATACATTTTGAAAGGCGTCTCATCGGCTCCCCAGCCGGCAAAGAACAGCAATAGCCGGGGATGATGCTCGTGTATAATGTAACTTTGTTTCATCTGTTTTTAGAATCGTATAGCGTTAGTATTCCTCTCTTCCTTTAGGGGAATAAGGGGTATAAGTTCTCCAATCTCATCTTCCCGTATGTCTGCCGTCAGCGAGAAGCGGATGCGTGATGTCCCTTCGGGCACCGTGGGCGGGCGTACCGGCAGTGCATAAAAGCCATGCCTCTGCAGCAGCTCTGCGCACAGCACGGTGTCGGCACTGGGGCCAATAATCAGTGGGACGATATGGCTTGCGCTGGGGCATCCGTACCCCTTGGCTTGTAATGCTTCGCGCAGTGTCCGGCTGATTCTTGCCAGATGCTCGCGGTGGTCCTGCATCCTGGCAAGTTTCCGTACGATAAACAGTGTCCAGGCAATACTTGTCGGAGGTAATGCCGTGGTGAAGATGAGGGTTCGCATCCGGTTGACGAGATACTCGCGTATCGTCCGGCAGCAGGCGATGTATGCGCCGGCAGACGCCGCTGCCTTGCCGAAGGTGCCCACGAGGAAATCTATATCCCGGATGCATCCGGTTTCTTCGGCGCAGCCCAGACCGCGCGGTCCCCTTACGCCGAATGCATGGGCTTCGTCCACATAGAGCAGTACGTTGGAGTATCTTTTTTTCAAACGCACCAATGCCGTGAGGTCGGCTTGGTCACCGTCCATGCTGAAGATGCTTTCTGTGACGATAATCAATTGCCGGAATGTTGCATGGTGTTGTTCCAGCAGGCGTTCCAGTTGTACCAGGTCGTTGTGGCGGAAGCGGATGCAGCGTGCGGTGGATAGGCGGATGCCGTCGATGATGCTGGCATGCACCAGCTTGTCTGCCAATATCAGGGTTTGTGCATCGCTCACGGCGGGTAGAATCCCCATATTGGCATGATAGCCGCTATTGAGCACCAGTGCTGTCTCTGTGCCGAAAAGTGTAGCGAGTTCCGTCTCCAGCTCTTCGTAAATCCCGAAGTTCCCCGTCAGCAGGCGGGAGGAGGAGGAAGTCGGCAGGAAGGTGTCCGGTGTCAGTGTCTGCAGGAATTCTTCCTTCAGCTGGCGGTCGGCAGCCAGACCCAGATAGTCGTTGGACGAAAGGTTCAGCATATGCCGGCCATCGGCTACAACCGTGCGTCCCTCGTGTGTCAGTTGCGGCAGGCGGCGCAGGTTGCTGTGTTCTTTCAATGTTTGCAGCTCTTGCTGCATATAGTTAGTTACGTTCATAAATTCTTGATATAATAATTTCCCCTTTATCCTCTCAATTCATTTCCTGTATAATTTTCATCAACCCTCCCGTCAGCTTCCTCAGCTGTTCCGGCTCTATAATGAACGGAGGCATCAGGTATACCAATCTTCCGAACGGGCGTACCCAGATTCCCTCCTCAACGAAGCGTTTTTGCATCCACGCCATGTCTACGGGTTCTTTTGTCTCAATCACCCCGATGGCTCCCAACACACGTACATCCGTCACTTGCGGCAATCGGCGTGCCGGTTCAAGCTCTTCTTGCAGTTGCCGGCTGATGCGAGTCACCTTGCCTTGCCAGTCGTATTCGGGCGAGGTCAGCAGCTTCACCGAAGCGCACGCCACGGCGCATGCCAGTGGATTCCCCATAAAGGTGGGTCCGTGCATAAACACCTCCGGCGTATGGTTGGAGATGGTATCTGCCACTTCATTCGTCGTCAGTACGGCAGACAGCGTCATGTATCCGCCCGTTATGGCCTTTCCTATGCACATGATGTCCGGTTCTACACCCGCGTGCTCCCAGGCAAAGAGTTTTCCCGTCCGTCCGAAGCCCGTGGCTATCTCATCGAATATCAGCAGCAGGCCATGTTCCTTGCATATCTGTGCCGCTTCGCGCAGGTACTGGGGGTGGTAGAACCACATGCCGCCAGCGCCCTGCACCACAGGTTCGAGGATAAGCGCTGCCAGTTCCTCGTGATGCTCCTCTACCAGTTTCCGCAGTTCCACCGTATCCCGTTCATCCCATTCGCCGTGGAAGCGCGAGCGCGGCTGCGGCACGAAATAGCGCACCGGCAATGATGCCCCGAACAGCGAATGCATGCCCGTCACCGGGTCGCAGACAGACATGGCATTCCATGTATCCCCGTGATAACCCGAACGGATAGTCACAAAATTGTTCTTCTTCGCCTTTCCCTTGCCATACCAGTACTGCACGGCCATTTTCAAGGCCACCTCTACTGCCACCGAGCCCGAGTCGGCATAGAATATCTTCTGCATGGACGGCGGGACGAGCGGTAGCAGCAACTGGCCCAGTTCAATGGCAGGGTCGTGTGTCAGCCCTCCGAACATCACATGCGACATCTTGCCCAGCTGTTCCTCTGCCGCCCGGTTCAGTGTAGGGTGGTTGTACCCGTGGACGGCGCACCACCACGACGACATTCCCTCTACGAGTGTTTCTCCGCTTTCCAGGGTGATGGTGGCGCCTTCGGCATGCTTCACCTTGTACACCGGTAGCGGGTTGGTGGTGGAGGTATAGGGGTGCCATAGGTGCTCTCTGTCGAACTGCGAGCCGCAGAACCGGTATCCGGCATTTTCTATCAGCACCTTGTCTTCCGACACTTTCGAGCCGAGCGTTGTCAGCAGGTCGCCCACGATGGCAGAGTTGATGCCGATGTGCAGCGCTTGCTTCACGGCCTCCTTGCTCAGTTGCGAGCGTCCTCCGGCAAAGCGGAGGAAAGCCGTCGGGTTGATGAAGCGGAAGAGGGCGATGGTGGTCAGTATTTCCTCCTCGCTGAGTGGCGCCTGCCGTTCCAGCGGTGTGCCGGGGATGGGGCTCAGGAGGTTGATGGGGATGGACTGTACTTCCAGCTCGCGCAGTGTGAAGGCGAATTCGATACGTTGCTCCATGCTCTCGCCCATACCGATGATGCCGCCGCTGCAGATGTCCATGCCTACGTTGCGGGCGGCTTGCAGGGTGCGCAGCTTCTCTTCCTGCGTGTGCGTGCTGCACAGTTGGGGAAAGTAGGAGGGGGCTGTCTCCAGGTTGCAGTGATAGCGGGTGATGCCTGCGTCGTGCAGTGCCCGCATTTCGTCTTCGTTGAGCAGTCCCAGTGATGCGCACAACTGGATGGACGAGTGCCGGCGCATGTGCCGGGCGGCTTCGCACAGTTTCTCCATGTTTCTGGAGGAGGGCTTCCGTCCACTGGTCACCAGCGAGAAACGTGCCACGCCCTGGGCTTCATTATGCAGGGCATGCCGCAGGCATTCTTCTTTGTCCACCAGGTCGTACACGTCTGCCTGGGTTTTGTAGTGCGACGACTGTGCACACCACTTGCAGTTTTCCGGGCATCGTCCGGACTTGGCATTAATGATGGAGCACATGTCGAACTCCTCCGAGGCTCGGGCCCGGGTTATCTCGTGGGCAGCTTCGTATAGCGCTTCCTTGTCGGGTTGCACAGCCAGCCATTCGGCTTCTTCCTTACTGATGTGGCTGCCGCGCAGCACTTGTTCCTTTAATTTCTGTAGGGTCATATCTTTCTTGGGTTATGTTCATGGATAAAGACAGAGGTACGGATTGCCGGGGCGGTGCAGCTCGTCATTCTGCTGCATGGCTTCCGGTAATCCGTACCTCTTGTTCTCTTTTGTTTCAGGCTATATGTGTCTTGTCCGCCCGTATTCCCGCAGGGGCGGATGAATTGTGTTTCAAAAAGAATGTGCCGGTTCGTTCCCGGCTCCGTGAGGATACTTGTCAGGACGCTGCTGCTACCCAGCGGAATGCCGGTGTCGGTTTCCCTTCCTTCCGTTTCTCCTTTCCAGGTACTCTCTTCCCCGCATCCGGCATGTCCGGCGGTTCCCGCAGTCTTCTGTTTGGACAGAGAGCTGTCTGCCACGCTTTTGCGCAGGCAACCGATGGTGACACACCGTCCTATGCTGGCAAATGCAGCGTAGGCTTTTCTGCTCCAGCGGCGGAAGCGGATGGTAGGTGCGGCGGGTGATGTATTCCTCATGTTTTTTTCAGCCTGATGCGGTTTTGTTTCCTTTTAGCGGATGCAAATGTAGAAAAAATAATTTCATAACGGTAATGGTCATGCATGAAAAAGCCGCGCAAATGCAACTATTGCGCGGCTCTTCTTTAAGCAATGTCGTAGGATTTCACTCTTTGGACGACTGGTAGTAGAGATACCAGTCATTATTGGTGGCACCATTGGACTCTACCCATTTGGCGAAATCGGGATACTCCAGGTCGATGCGTACGGTTTCCTTTGCCGGAGTGAACCGGATGGGGCCTTCCGTGCCGGTTGTGGCCGGCAGCATGATGGCGAATGGATATTTGCCGTCCTTGTTGATGTAGTAGGCATCGTCTTCGGCTCCGATTTGCTCTGCGTTGGCTTTACCGGTCGCTTTCTTCTTGGGCAGATGCACTTCTGTCCGGTTGTCGGCTCCGGCTGTATACTGGGCAATGATGAACGGGTTCAAGTCGCTCTCCAGATTCTTCTTAGGCAATGTGTTGTCTGCAAATGTACGGGTTACGGTAAATTCGTTGCCCTGCACAGACTTTGCATCGGGGAATAGGATGACAGAAGAGGTCTCTGTTTCATCGACTGCTCCGGCAGGCAGTTCTATGCTGCCTCGCTGGCTGGCCACATATTGCACGGCAAATGCGTTGGAGTATGTGGCGGCACCACTTTGCTGTACGGGTACAAAGGTGTCTTCCACCTTCAGCACATAATTGTTGCTGTTGAATGAAATGGCCCGTTTGTGTTCGATAATCACGTCGTTCAAGTCATAGTCACCGCCATTGGGCCAGATGTCTTCGTAGGCATACGTGCGGTAGGTTGTTTCGGAGCTCGTCACCGTAGGCTCTTCCGGGTCTATGACCGGACGGTCCGGGTCTTGAATGGCTTCATTGGGGTTGGCATCGATACAGAACAGTATGTCTTCGTAGCTGGTATCATCGCCATCTTCTACTCCGTAGACTACCGTGCCGTTGCTGGTGGAGAGGGAGATAAAGCGAGCTTGTTGGCCTGCATATATCTTGTTCCATTCTTTATTGGAATATATATAATTTATAGAGTAGTCGATACCTTTATTGGGGGTATATCCATTGGGGATGATGAAATATCCTATGGTATATCCTGCCGGGAATTTGGTGGAGACATTACCGTTTTCGTCCTGATACAGAAGTTGTATTTTTGTATTCTTCTGTATGGGAGCGTCATATCGGGAATATTTGTTACCACTTCCAGACCATCCGGTATACGGGTCGTCTCCTGCAATGGATGCATTGGGAATGATAATGAATTTGTCTACCTTGTCAGGGCTGTTGGGAATTTCATTGGTCTTGTAGTAATAATAGCCGATGGAAGTCAGGTAACCGGCACGTTCGGTCAGGAAGGTCAGATACAGTTCTGCATCGGTAATCGTTACGTGTTGTCCCTGGTTGTTGATATATGCTTGGGCAATGGTGGTGTTCACATGCTTTGTATCGCTCACCAAAGCTCTGTTGTCCAGATTGCTGGGTTTGCTGTCATAACCTTTCCACAGTGTGTGTTGTAACTGCTTTAAAGTTCCGTCATTGAAATTTCCCGTAGTTACAATGTCATTATTATCAATAATCTCACCGTGAGATTGTCCCCATCCAACGATGGAGTATACCCGTTCCTTCCTATCCTTTAGGTCGATAGTCAGGTTGGATTTTGCACGTGTCATGGCAGCTGAGCGAGTGTTGGCATTGTCCTCGGTCATATCTACCACCACTTTGCCGTTTTCCACATCCGCTTCCACACACATGGGGGCTCCCCAACTTTGTGAGATGATATATACCTTTTCTGTCGCTTTGGGCAGTTCTACGTTGCCGGTGAAGCGTCCGTCTGCATCTGCAAAGATTTTAAAAACCGCTTCGCCGTTGATGGAGTAGAGGTTGTTTGTCTGATAGGTGATGGGGTCTTCTGTAAACACCTCTATTAATGCGCCTCCTGCGATTTTTCCATAATTCACGTCAAAAGCTACCTGGGCTGTTGTTGCAAAGTCAAAGTATTCGCTCTCCGGCTTTAGTTCTGTTTTTCCACGTTCGGGATTGTATAGGTCTTTTTCGGTACATCCCGTGAATATGCTGCAGGCAATTGCTGAAATGAGGGTTGCAGCACTAACTTTCGTCATAAGTCTAACTTTCATATTTTTATTGTTGTAGATTGCTTGCTTGTTTGTCTTATGAACGCTGTCTATATCACAACCGCCACCCACTTCACAGACGAGTTGTAGATACTACATTTTCTCGAGCGCTTTTTTCATGTTGCAAATATAAACATAGTATTTATAATCTACAACTTTTGGGGTTTAAAAACACTTTTGGTGGGTTAAAAAGTTGTATAAAGTGAATTGATACTAATTGGATGAATCGAATGGTGCGGGCATAAAAAAAGGCTATCTATCCCAGACAGCCAATCTTTTGTTAACCTTAAATCTAATACTATGAAAAACACATTGCAAAGGTACGTGTTTTCTGATAATCTCCAAATTTGCAGTAGATAATATCATGTTTTATAACAAGACTTAATGGTCATTAAGAACTTTATCTGCAATATTCATCGTACATTTGCTCCTGATATATCATCCGTTTGCCCTTTATGCATTATGCATTCGGTGCAGACGGATGATGTGTTTTCGTGAACTTATATACAGACAAACAACTATAAAACAGACGTTTATAATGAAATCAATCCAGAACAAAGGAATAAACCTCACCGCAGAAGACCTCAAAAATCGAATCGCTGACAGAAAAGAACGATATACCAAGCAGCAGGCACGACGCGAGAAATTGGAACAAACCATGGAGAACACCCGCAATGACATCGAGCAACTGGAGTATACCCTTGCACAGATGGAACGTACCGCCAAGCGCTCCCGTAATGCTGCCGCACAGCCTTCCCGTTTTGTTCCCCGCGAGCGTATCGCTAGCTTCTTTGCCCGTGTTTCCCGTTTTTTCGACCACCTTCAGCACCGCTTGCACCGTAGCTTGAACTATACTTGGTTCTGCCTTGTGCTATGCTCCCGATATACTTTTCAGAGCCGCCTGAAAAGCGTAGAACGCTGCTGTCTTACACCGGCCACGGTGCTGGGGTACTTCAAGAGGGAGAGGGAGATGTAACCAGTGACTTCGCTCTTATGGTAGAAGCAGCCTTAGGGATTAGTGCGGAACTCCTCGTTAATAGGCAGGCGAGATATAATATGGCTGTCTCTCTTAAAGAAAAATCGCTGACCGATAAGTTACATGAAATACGCAAAATGTGTGCTTCCCTATTATAGTATGAAAGTGTTGCTTTTATCAATAAGACAGTGAGGGTGTGTCATCAACCGTTTTGACACATTCATTTTTCTTGAGCAAGTTTTCTTATTGCCACTCGAACTTTCCCAGTTTTCCCTCCCATTCTAACTTTGCAACATGTTTTATTAATAAATATATGCAAAATGATAAAAGAACAAAGTTTTGAATGGCTGCTCGAGGGATGCCATCGCATTGCAGATGTGGCAGTGGCCTATTACCCAAACTACGCGTATGCCTGCTCGGCCGTAAAGGCCCTGCGCCGTTCCATTGCGGAACACGCTTGCCTGCTGAAGGATCTGACGGACCAGGGCTATACCGCCAGGACTGCCCACCTCACCCCCGTACAGATAGGCATCCTCCTGAGCTACTGGGGGATGCCCGACCACGTGAAGGATATGACCGTGAAAAATCCGTATCTTCTGGTCTCTAAAAAATATGCGAAATAGAGAATGTATTTCTAATACATTCTGATTATTTTAGTATATTATCATATAGGGTGGTGGAGGATGAGGTGAACCCCTCTCTCGCCACCTTATGTATTTCATTAATTTTTAGCCGATTCTAACTGCTTATTTGTATCCCCCTGGCTGGTCCCTTACCTTTGTCGCATTATCGAATTAAGAATAGACAAAAATGGAAAAAGAAATGAGACCCATGACAACGGAGATGCTGAAGAAAGGCTATCTCCTCTTCCCCAAAGCCTTGTTTGAGGAACAAATGAATATGAAAACCGGAGAGAAAGCCGCCGATGCCTTCGAAGCCTTTGTCTTTGTGCTGACACACGTCAACTACAGCACGGTGACCTGCAACGTCAGGGGACACCTTTTCGACTGTGTACGTGGCGAGTCCGTACTTTCCCTGGCTCGCTGGATGGAGATATTGGGGTGGCCTCGCAACCGTACGCGCTACTTCTTCAACAAGATGTTCGACGCCGGCATCGTGGAGCGGGTGGCCAACCCCTACGTGATGCACATCCGTATCCCCGATTATGATTTCCTTACTGGCAATGCCCGTCCTAAAGCAGCCCCGCGGAAGAAGAAGGCAGCGCCGGTGGCTGGGGTGGGAGAGGACTTCTGCATCTTCTGGGAAAAGTTTCATGACATCACCGAGCATCCCAAGGTAAACATCGGCCGGGCCCGTCGCGAATGGAAAAAATTGACGGCAGGCGAGAAACAGCGGGCACTGGACAACATCGACGAATATTACGACCATCTGAACAACCAAAAATATTGTAAACAAGCCGCCACCTATCTGGCGGACAAATCTTTTGAAAATGAATATGATGACTGAAACTACTTTTTCCCACGACAGTGACCTCGAAGAAGCTGTCATCGGTGCCTGCATGATAGAGCGCGCTGCCATGCCTCTGGTGGTGGACAAACTTCGTCCCGAGATGTTCTACGAGGAGAAGAATCTGGAAATTTTTGCCGCCCTGCAATCGATGTATCGCAGCGCAAAGTCCATAGATACCATCACGCTGAAGAACGAACTGGCAGCCCGTGGCAAACTCGATGCCGTGGGCGGGCCTTACGAACTGTTACGCATCAGCTCGAAGGTCAGCTCCAGTGCTCATCTGGAGTATCATGCGCTCATCCTTAGGCAATTGCACACGCGGCGTATCATGCGTACGGGATTCCAGCAACTGCTGGCGTTCAGTGCCGACGAGTCGATGGATATTGACGACATCCTGGTGGAAGCCCATCGACTGCTGGAGGGGCTGGAGGACGAGAGCGGCGTAGCCGACCACCTTCGCTCCATAGACCGGCTGATGGACGACACGCTGGCCGAGGTGGAGCAGCGTATGGAGCACGGATGCAACGGCATTACGGGTATCCCTACGGGTTTTGACGCTCTGGACCACGTTACGGCGGGCTGGCAGCGCGGCGACTTGAACATCCTTGCTGCCCGTCCGTCGGTGGGGAAGACGGCCTTTGCCCTCCACCTGGCCCGTGCCGCTGCCATGGCGGGGCGTCATGTGGTGGTCTTCAGCCTCGAAATGCAAGGCGAGCGCCTGGGAGACCGCTGGCTGCTTGCAGCTACGGAGGGGGTAGACCCGCAACACCTGCGTAGCGGCCAGCTCACACCCGGCGAGGTGAGGCAGGTGCATGAGGCGTCTGCCGAGTTGTCGCGGTTGCCCATACTGATAGACGACCATCCGATGACGAGCATGGACCGCGTGCGTTCTTCCGCCCGCCTGCTGAAGAGCAAGAATCGCTGTGACATGGTGATTGTGGACTATCTGCAACTATGTGACATGAGGAGTGACCAGAAAAACCGCAACCGCGAGCAGGAAGTGGCGCAGGCAAGCCGCAAGGCAAAGCTGCTGGCCAAGGAGCTGGATATCCCCGTACTGCTGCTGAGTCAGCTGAACCGGGCGAGCGACGGTAGCATAGACCATCGCCCCACCCTGAGCAACCTGCGCGAGAGCGGCGCCATAGAGCAGGATGCGGATATGGTAATGCTGCTTTGCCGCCCTGCCCTCTACGGCAAGACCGTCGATAAGAAGAGTACTTATCCCACCGATGGCCTGGGTATCGTCATCATAGCCAAGCACCGTAATGGCAAAACCGGTGAAGTCTATTTCCATCATAACCAAAGCATGACAAAACTGGTGGACTACATACCACCATTGGAGTGGCTGACGAGGAATGCAAAGTGATGGATGGAAATTTATAGAATACAGAGACACAAAGACACGGAGATTTTTCTTATTGCTTGAAAAACTCTGTGTCTCCGTGTTTTTTGTAGTAAAAAAAATGGCAAAACACTTGACTTCCGCTTCTTAATGTTGTATCTTTGTAATGTGCTTAAGAAAAGGAATAATCATTGATTCGGGCGCCCTATCCCTTCCCTTACCCACTTCTCTCTTATAACTCATTTTTCTTAACTTAAACCTTAACTTTTTAAATTTATGGATGTAATTGTAGAGCGCTTCCAGCGCCGTAAAATCGTGAGCAACCCGGCTTCGCCCATGTTGTACTATCTCCGTCAGAAACCCAAGACCTGCGGCACCGTGGACATCGATGTCCTTGCCGCCTCCATTCAGAAAAACTGTGCCATGACGAAGGGCGACGTGAAGCACGTCATCGAAGCCCTGGTGGAGGAGATTCAAGGCAACCTTGCCAATGGCGACAAGGTGAAGCTGAACCAGCTGGGCACTTTCCACATGACGTTCCGCTGTCCCGGCATGGAGGCCTCGGACAAATGTACGGTGCGCAATATCTCGAAGGTGAATATCCGCTTTATCCCCGACAAGGAGCTGAAGCTGGTGAACGGCAGTACCGCCGTGACCCGCAGCCCGGCGAATGTGGGCTTTGTGCTCGACAAGCCCGAGGAGGGCGGCTCCGGCGGCGGCAATCAAGGCGGTGGTTCCGGAGGCGGCTCCGGCGACGACGGCGACCAGGGCGAAAATCCGCTGGGATAAAGAAGGAATGATTAAGGGTTAGTGATTAATGGTTAATGAACACAAGCAAATCGCTTATCGCTAATCAATCCCTAATGATTAACCATTAATCATTAGCCCTTAATCCTTAATCACTAATCCTTAATCACTAATCCTTAATCACTAATCCTTAACCATTAATTCTTAACTATTAATCCTTAATTTTATGAGTACAAAATCATCTGTTTGGGATAAGATTCTGAAAGTGATAATCGCTGTAGCCTCCGCGCTTATTGGTGCCCTGAGCGCCCATGCCATGACAGTGTAGCGGGTTTCCTTCACTTTTAATTTTTAATTTCTAATTTTTAATTCTCATGAGATTCATCAATCTTATCGTCGTCCATTGTTCCGCCACCCGCTGCGACCGCTGCTATACGGAGCACGACTTGACGACAGACCACCTGCGCCGGGGCTTCTCCGGCGCAGGTTATCATTTTTATATCCGCAAGAACGGTGACATCAAGTCCCTGCGTCCCTTGTCCCTGCCTGGTGCCCATGTCCGGGGTTGGAATGCAGGTAGCATCGGTGTCTGTTACGAAGGCGGTCTTGACGAGTGCGGTCGCCCTGCCGATACACGCACCCTTTTCCAAAAGCACTCCCTGCATGTGCTTGTGTTGCTGCTGCTGAAGGATTATCCCGGTTCCCGGCTTTGCGGTCACCGCGACCTGAGCCCCGACCTGAACCATAACGGGGAGATAGAGCCGGAAGAGTGGGTGAAACAATGTCCCTGCTTTGATGCGGCGACTATACTGACAGAACCGCCACCACCCAATCCGGCATGCTTATAAAATGTTTTTATTCTCTTTCTTCGTGCTCTTCGCGCGCACGTATATATATAATGTATAGTTATTTTCTCTCTTTTTCCTTTCTTCAAAATTGTTCATGCGAAATGCATTTATGAATCAGTAAGTTACAAAAAAGTTTCATTTTTATTAAAAAAAATGATAGATATGTTTGGCTTGTATTGTTAAATCCTATACCTTTGCACCCGCTTTCCAAGAGAAGGAAAGTGGTAAGATTGAAATACTGAAACAGAAGTGTGGAAGGTGACACAGAGAAATAAAAAGAGATAAAAATATTTTTCGAAAAACATTTGGAACTTATTAATAATTCTCCTTATCTTTGCAGTCCGACTCGCAAAGAAAAAGAACTTTTCTTGTTTTGCTTTTCTTATCCTTGTTTAAAGGATTTGAAAATACAGGAAAAAGAAAAAAATGAAAAAAAAACTTCCGAAAATATTTGGAAGATATGCTTTAAAGTTCTTACCTTTGCATCCGCTTTCTGAAAAGAACAGCAAGCGTGAAACGAGCGATCTTTGAACAGATTTACATAAACAATACAAGTAGTACAAGAGCAGGTGCTTCGCAAATTAATAATTGGAAACTAATAATTAAGGCGCGTCGTACCTGGGTAAAACAAAAGAACCGTCAATACTTATTCTATATAGATAGGTAAAGATAAACTTTTGAATTCGAGCGTCCTGAACAGATAATTAAGCTGTCGCACTTTAATTTTTAATTTGCGCAGTCACGATACTTTTACAATGAAGAGTTTGATCCTGGCTCAGGATGAACGCTAGCTACAGGCTTAACACATGCAAGTCGAGGGGCAGCATGAACTTAGCTTGCTAAGTTTGATGGCGACCGGCGCACGGGTGAGTAACACGTATCCAACCTGCCGATGACTCGGGGATAGCCTTTCGAAAGAAAGATTAATACCCGATGGCATAGTTCTTCCGCATGGTAGAACTATTAAAGAATTTCGGTCATCGATGGGGATGCGTTCCATTAGGTTGTTGGCGGGGTAACGGCCCACCAAGCCTTCGATGGATAGGGGTTCTGAGAGGAAGGTCCCCCACATTGGAACTGAGACACGGTCCAAACTCCTACGGGAGGCAGCAGTGAGGAATATTGGTCAATGGACGAGAGTCTGAACCAGCCAAGTAGCGTGAAGGATGACTGCCCTATGGGTTGTAAACTTCTTTTATACGGGAATAAAGTGAGGCACGTGTGCCTTTTTGTATGTACCGTATGAATAAGGATCGGCTAACTCCGTGCCAGCAGCCGCGGTAATACGGAGGATCCGAGCGTTATCCGGATTTATTGGGTTTAAAGGGAGCGTAGGCGGACGCTTAAGTCAGTTGTGAAAGTTTGCGGCTCAACCGTAAAATTGCAGTTGATACTGGGTGTCTTGAGTACAGTAGAGGCAGGCGGAATTCGTGGGGGAGCGGTGAAATGCTTAGATATCACGAAGAACTCCGATTGCGAAGGCAGCTTGCTGGACTGTAACTGACGCTGATGCTCGAAAGTGTGGGTATCAAACAGGATTAGATACCCTGGTAGTCCACACAGTAAACGATGAATACTCGCTGTTTGCGATATACAGTAAGCGGCCAAGCGAAAGCGTTAAGTATTCCACCTGGGGAGTACGCCGGCAACGGTGAAACTCAAAGGAATTGACGGGGGCCCGCACAAGCGGAGGAACATGTGGTTTAATTCGATGATACGCGAGGAACCTTACCCGGGCTTGAATTGCAACTGAATGATGTGGAGACATGTCAGCCGCAAGGCAGTTGTGAAGGTGCTGCATGGTTGTCGTCAGCTCGTGCCGTGAGGTGTCGGCTTAAGTGCCATAACGAGCGCAACCCTTATCGATAGTTACCATCAGGTTATGCTGGGGACTCTGTCGAGACTGCCGTCGTAAGATGTGAGGAAGGTGGGGATGACGTCAAATCAGCACGGCCCTTACGTCCGGGGCTACACACGTGTTACAATGGGGGGTACAGAAGGCAGCTACACGGCGACGTGATGCTAATCCCTAAAGCCTCTCTCAGTTCGGATTGGAGTCTGCAACCCGACTCCATGAAGCTGGATTCGCTAGTAATCGCGCATCAGCCACGGCGCGGTGAATACGTTCCCGGGCCTTGTACACACCGCCCGTCAAGCCATGAAAGCCGGGGGTACCTGAAGTGCGTAACCGCAAGGAGCGCCCTAGGGTAAAACTGGTGATTGGGGCTAAGTCGTAACAAGGTAGCCGTACCGGAAGGTGCGGCTGGAACACCTCCTTTCTGGAGCGACGTCTCGACTCGATCGTTGGTTCTTGAAGTTATGCTTCCATAAGAACCTCTTGTACTGCGCGTACTTGTTTATTAAAATATACGAGAAAAGTAGAAGCCGAGCCGTAAGGCGAGGGTTTGACTGACAGTCCTATAGCTCAGTTGGTTAGAGCGCTACACTGATAATGTAGAGGTCGGCAGTTCAACTCTGCCTGGGACTACTTCAAAGTTGAAAACTGAAAATTGACAACTGAAAATCGGGAACTCTCCGGACTTTCCACTTTCCACTTTCCGTTTTCCACTTATAAGAAGGGGGATTAGCTCAGCTGGCTAGAGCACCTGCTTTGCACGCAGGGGGTCAACGGTTCGAATCCGTTATTCTCCACTCCGTTTTGATTATTGTTTTATAATTGAAACACCGTTCTTTGACATGATGTGACCAAAAAAAAGTAAAGTTAAAAGCTGAAAGTATATATCGACCATACGTGATCGGTAAGACAAAAAGTAAGTAAGGGCACATGGCGGATGCCTTGGCTCTCGGAGGCGATGAAGGACGTGATAAGCTGCGATAAGCTGCGGGTAGGTGCAAATGACCTTTGATCCGCGGATTTCCGAATGGGACAACCCGGTACTTTGAAGAAGTATCATCCTGCATTGCAGGAGGCTAACGCAGGGAACTGAAACATCTTAGTACCTGCAGGAAAAGAAAATAAACAATGATTCCCCCAGTAGTGGCGAGCGAACGGGGAACAGCCCAAACCATCCATGTTACGGCATGGGTGGGGTTGTAGGACCACGCCGTGGCAAGAAAGTTGGTGAGCAGAATGTTCTGGAAAGTACAGCCATAGAGCATGAGAGCTGCGTATGCGAAGCCAACCGAAGCCTAGTGGTATCCTGAGTAGCGCGGAGCACGAGGAATTCTGCGTGAATCTGCCGGGACCATCCGGTAAGGCTAAATACTCCCGAGAGACCGATAGTGAACCAGTACTGTGAAGGAAAGGTGAAAAGCACTTCGAACAGAAGAGTGAAATAGTTCCTGAAACCATGTGCCTACAAGCGGTCGGAGCACCTTCTGGTGTGACGGCGTGCCTTTTGCATAATGAACCTACGAGTTACTTTTTCCGGCGAGGTTAAGGATTTCAGATCTGCAGCCGAAGCGAAAGCGAGTCTGAACAGGGCGTATAGTCGGAAGGAGTAGACGCGAAACCAAGTGATCTACCCTTGGGCAGGTTGAAGGATGGGTAACACCATCTGGAGGACCGAACCAATAAGCGTTGAAAAGCTTCTGGATGACCTGAGGGTGGGGGTGAAAGGCTAATCAAACTTGGAGATAGCTCGTACTCCCCGAAATGCATTTAGGTGCAGCCTTGACTTATACTGGCATGAGGTAGAGCGACTGATAAGATGCGAGGGCTTCACCGCCTATCAAGTCTTGACAAACTCCGAATGCGTGTCAGTTCTATGTCAGGAGTGAGGGCATGGGTGCTAAGGTCCATGTCCTAAAGGAGAACAATCCGGACCAACAGCTAAGGTCCCGAAATGAATACTAAGTTGAACTAACGAAGTCAGATTGCTAAGACAGCTAGGATGTTGGCTTGGAAGCAGCCATTCATTTAAAGAGTGCGTAACAGCTCACTAGTCGAGGAGTTTGGCGTGGATAATAATCGGGCATAAGTATTCTACCGAAGCTTTGGGATGAGAAATCATCGGTAGGGGAGCATTCCACTCTGCGTCGAAGGTGAAGCGCGAGCTTTGCTGGAGCGTGTGGAAAAGCAAATGTAGGTATAAGTAACGATAAAGGGGGTGGGAAACCCCCTCGCCGAAAGACTAAGGTTTCCTGATCAACGCTAATCGGATCAGGGTAAGTCGGGTCCTAAGGCTCAGCCGAACGGCGAGGCCGATGGCAGAACCGGTTAATATTCCGGTACTACCTGTGGGAGTGACGTGGAGACGGAGTCGTGACAGCGCCGCGGACTGACGGAATAGTCCGTTGAAGGGTGTAGATGCTGATTGTTCCAGGCAAATCCGGAGCAAGAGTCGAACCTGACAGTATGGAGCGTTCTTAGAACAATCCAATAGTGCGTGTAATCATACTTCCAAGAAAATCCGCTAAACTTAATCCTGCAGGTACCCGTACCGCAAACGGACACACGTAGTCGGGTTGAATATACTAAGGCGCTTGAGTGATTCACGGTTAAGGAACTAGGCAAACTGACCCTGTAACTTCGGGATAAAGGGTCCTCGCTTTACGGCGAGGCGCAGAGAATAGGTCCAGGCAACTGTTTAACAAAAACACAGGGCTGTGCAAAATTGAAAGATGAAGTATACAGCCTGACACCTGCCCGGTGCTGGAAGGTTAAGAGGAGATGTCATCGCAAGAGAAGCATTGAATTGAAGCCCCAGTAAACGGCGGCCGTAACTATAACGGTCCTAAGGTAGCGAAATTCCTTGTCGGGTAAGTTCCGACCTGCACGAATGGTGTAATGATCTGGACGCTGTCTCAACCGTGAGCTCAGTGAAATTGTAGTATCGGTGAAGATGCCGATTACCCGCGATGGGACGAAAAGACCCCGTGAACCTTTACTATAGCTTAACATTGAATTTGGGTAATTGATGTGTAGGATAGGCCGGAGGCTTTGAAGCGGGCACGCCAGTGTCCGTGGAGCCGCTGTTGAAATACGGCCCTTTGATTATTTGAGTTCTAACCCGTTGTTGCGGGGACACTGTTTGGTGGGTAGTTTGACTGGGGTGGTCGCCTCCAAAAGTGTAACGGAGGCTTCTAAAGGTGCCCTCACGACGATTGGTAACCGTCGGCAGAGTGTAATGGCATAAGGGCGCTTGACTGGGAGACTTACAAGTCGATCAGGTAGGAAACTAGAGCATAGTGATCCGGTGTTTCTGTATGGAAAGGACATCGCTCAAAGGATAAAAGGTACTCCGGGGATAACAGGCTGATCCCTCCCAAGAGCTCATATCGACGGAGGGGTTTGGCACCTCGATGTCGGCTCGTCACATCCTGGGGCTGGAGAAGGTCCCAAGGGGTGGGCTGTTCGCCCATTAAAGTGGCACGCGAGCTGGGTTCAGAA
>NZ_QTNH01000023.1:0-390 GCF_003603515.1 Bacteroides sp. AM32-11AC
GCTGTCGTGCTGGGGACGTCCGACCCGTTCACTTCCTCCGGCGGCGGCCAGGTCGGCACCACGGAAGGTAACGGATATTACAGCCGTTTCTATATTGCCGCCTCCAAGCATATACCCGTTGCGGGTAAGGAGGAGATCGGTGTCCATCTTTCCTACCTTTACAACAACCGCAAGGAGTACAAACTGAATGGCTTTGCATTGGGTGTCACCTACAATCCGTCCTTTCATCCGCAGTTAAGGATGATAGCGGAATATGACTCCAAGGACTTTGCCTTGGGAGCCACTTATCTGTTGTTCAAGCATCTGCATGTGCAGGTGGAAATGCAGAGGATGAAATATTTCAGTGGAGGGTTGACATACAAAATTCATTTGAAATAATTAGTGAAAAAA